>CAUSIL010000126.1:0-6049 GCA_963531395.1 uncultured Campylobacter sp. | reverse complement strand
GGAGCTGATGCAGCGAAATTTCGCAAACGCGATCAAAATCCCGATGGGCGAGCATGGCAGAAGCTTAAATTTAGCCACGAGCGCGGGCATTATCGCGTATGAGGCTATCAGGCAAAATTTCGCCCAGTCAGGCCTTGGAAGCGCGCTATGAAATTTGCGGTAAATAGGCTCTTTACGTTCTTTTTTGCGGCTCTATTTTTTGCTATTTTTGCATCGGGCGCCGAGCTAAAGATCGCTACGTTTAACGCGCAAAATTTATTTGACGCCAAAAACGACGGCAGTGAGTATAGGGATTTCGTCGTCGGCAAATCGGAGTGGAACGAGAAAAAAGCGAGCGCCAAATTTAAAGCCGTAAGCGCAAAGATAAAAGAGCTAAACGCCGATATCATCGCGCTTCAAGAGATAGAAAACGAAGCGATTTTAAAAGAGCTGATGAAGGAGGCGGGCTATAAATATTTTGCCTTTTCAAAGGGTAAAAACGGCCCCGTAGGCCTAGCGGTATTATCTCGCGTAAAGCCTGAAAAAACGCAGATCTTTAGCGTGCCAAACGTAAAAACAAGAGACATTTTAAGGCTTGATTTTGAGGTTAATGGGCAAAAATTTAGCCTTTTAAATTTGCATTTTCCGGCTAGGAAAAATCCGTTAAAGCAGAGAAAAACGGCTTTTGTCACGCTAAAATCAGCATTAGCGGATACCGAAAGAGTCGTGGTTTTAGGCGATTTTAATACGCCTTACGGAGATAAAGAGCTGCTGGGCGATCTTACGACTAGTAAAAATTTAGCCAATCTTTGGGCGTTTTTGCCAAAGCACGAGCGCTACTCGCACACGAGCCTAAACGCGCTCGATCACGTCCTGCTCTCCAAAGACGCGCTTAGCCAAAACTATGTTTTAAACAGCTTTAAGGTTGAGCGAGACGGAGAGCAAATTTCGGATCATTTTGCGTTGGTTTTTAGGCTAAATTTTGATAAAAACGCTAAAAATACGCTGCAACATATAGCCGAGGCGCGGGTTGGTGAGCTGTCAAAGAAGTCAAATTTGCCTGTTTTGTTAAAACGCGCTACGGTCGTTCAAAAAGATAAAAAGGGTTTTACGCTAGCGCAGGATAAGCGCGGCATCTACGTGTACGAGCCAAAAAACGACGCAAAGCCCGGCGGGGTCATGGATGTAGCTGTAAATCGCCTAGACGAGTTTAAGGGAAATCTTGAGATTAGCTCGCATTATGCGGTGAAAATTTACGAGGAAACGCAAGATCCGCGTGAGCAGATGCTAGAGGCTAAAAACCTAAAACAGGCACGCGCGGGCGACGTATTTGATCGTATCGGCGGCGAAGTGCGAAACGGCAGACTATACACGCCGTACGGAGATATTAAAATTTACGGAGCAAAGGGCAAACCGCGCAACGAAAAAGAGGCGATTTTCACCTCTGTTCGCGTCGTGAGCTACAAAAACGAACCTCAAATTTGGATAGAAAATGAAGATAATTGATGCGGTGATGCTTGGCGCATTCGTGCTTTTTATGATATTTTTGATGCGCGGATTCGTCACGCAGACGCTTGAGAGAAGCAAAAGAAGACAAAATTTAAAAAAGGATAAAAAATGAGCGAAACAAAAGAACTGATCGTGGAGATCGGCGTCGAGGAGCTGCCGGCGATCCCGTTTTTAAAAGAGTGCGGCAACGTCGCGGCGAAATGGCGCGAGACGCTAGTGCAAAACGGCCTGGACAGCGAGTGTGAGTTTTACTACACGCCGCGCAGGATCGCGTTTTATCACCCGAAATTTGCGGTGCGCCAGGAGGATGGTTTTAGCGAGTTTATCGGCGCGCCGAGGCAAGTCGCGCAAAAAGACGGCGCATGGACGCCTGCCGCGCTAAGCTTTGCTAAAAAATGCGGTATCGCAGAGTCCGAGCTAAAATTTGAAACCGTCGGCGGCAAAGAGGTGCTCTACTATAAAAAGCCGGTTGCGGGTAAGCCAAGCGCGGAGCTTCTGGGGGACATGATAGAGAAGTTTTTGCTGGGCTTAAATTTCGGCAAGTCAATGCGCTGGGGCGAGGGTAAATTTGAGTTTATCCGCCCGGTACGCTCGTTTTTGTGCCTGCTCGGAGACGAGGTCGTTAAATTTAACAAATTTGACGTTGAAAGCGGCAATAGTATTTTCATGCACAGAAGCGTAGGCTACGATAAATTTACCGTCAAAAACGCGAAAGATTATTTCGCCGCGATGCCTAAAATCGGCGTAATCCTCGATCAAAACGCGCGCCGAGAGAAAATTTTGAGCGAATTTAAACAAATCGAAGCCAAAAACGGCGTAACGGTCGAGGTGGACGAGGCGCTGCTAGACGAAGTCGTAGCGATCACCGAGCATCCGACCGCGCTGCTTGGCGGCTTTGAGCGGGAGTTTCTGGAGGTGCCTAGCGAGGTCATCATCACCTCGATGAAGGAAAATCAGAGGTATTTTCCCGTCTTTGAGGACGGCAAGCTCGCTAATCGCTTCGTGGTCGTCAGCAATGCCATCTCACCCGAGCCTGCGCTCATCGTGAAAGGCAACGAAAAAGTCTTGCGCGCGAGGCTTAGCGACGCGATGTTTTTCTGGCGCAGCGACCTAGCGCATGAGTTCGGCCCTGAAAAGCTAAAAAACATCACCTATCTAAAGGAGCTTGGCAGCACATTTGACAAAAGCGTGCGCGAGCTAGGCGTTGCAAAACGGCTGGCTAAAATCTGCGCCGATAGACTAAAAGCGTGTGCGGGAGAGGGCTACGAGGCGCTGCTGGAGCGCGCCGTGACGCTGAGCAAGGCTGATCTAACCACGCAGATGGTGTATGAGTTTACCGAGCTTCAGGGCGTTATGGGCGGCTACTACGCGGCGGCTAAGGGTGAAAACGAAAACGTCGTAACCGCGATCAAGGAGCAGTACCTGCCAAGCGGCGAGGCCAGCGCGCTACCTAGCACTATCTTTAGCTCCGTCGTCGCGCTCGCGATCAAGCTCGAGACGCTAATCGGGCTCTTTAGCGCGGGCAAAATCCCAAGCGGCAACAAAGACCCGTATGCGCTGCGCCGCGCAGCTAACGGCGTTATAAAGATAATCCAAAACGAAAATCTAAACCTTGATATCGCGGCGTTTTTGCGCGAGACGGCGGAGGGCTACGCCAAATTTGACGTCGAGGCGCTGATAAATTTCATTTTCGATAGGCTTTACACTTTCTTTGACGTGAACCCGTCTGTCGTAAAGGCCTGCCTAGCTAGCAAGAAAGGCGACGTGCTCGCGCAGTGCGAGGCGATAGAGGCTCTAGGTGCGATCTGCGCAGCGGAGGACTTTAGGCAAAATTTCAGCACCTTTAAGCGCCTGGCAAATATCATAAAGGATGAAAATTTCGGCTCGGTTGATGAAGCGAAATTTGAAAATGAGAGCGAGAAAAAGCTATTTGACGCCTTTAAGGCCGCGGTAAAACTAGGCGGCTCATATAGTGAACGCCTAAAAAATCTTTTCGGTCTAAAAGCCGCGATAGACGAGTTTTTCGACAACGTAATGATAAACGCCGATGATGAACTCGTGCGTAAAAACCGCTTTGCGCTAGTGGGGCAAATTTACGCGGAATTTCTCAAGATCGCCGATATAAAAGAGATAAGCTTGTGAAGCGACTCTACGTATTTGCGGGCGTAAACGGCGCGGGCAAATCGACATTTTACGTGAGGCAGCTAGAGGATGATAAAATTTATGGATTGAGGATAAATTCCGACGAATTAGTGCGGGAATTCGGCGATTGGCGCAACGCAAAAGATCAGCAGCGCGCGGCAAGGCTGGCTCTGCGTCTTCGCAAAAACTACCTTGAAAACGGCGTCAGTTTTAATATCGAAACGACGCTAAGCGGGCATTCTATCGTAAATTTTATCAAAGACGCCAAGGCGCGCGGCTACTTCATTACGCTATTTTACGTAGGCCTTGAAAGCGTGGAGCTTTCTAAATGCAGAGTCGCGATACGCGCGGCTAAAAATGGACACTCTATAGACGGTGCCGTGCTAGAGCGCAGATATGACGCCAGCTTTATAAATTTAGCCCGTCTCATCGGCGTTTGCGACGAGATATATTTCTACGACAACAGCACTCCTATAAAAAACGAAGACGAACAGAAATTTTCAAATTTGGCTCTAGTCGCTAAAAAGCAAGACGGCTGCGTAACAAGGATAAGCGAGAAAAAATACGAGTGGTTTGAGCGGGTGATGCGGGAGGCTGAAATTTGCTCATAAAGTTGATAAGAAAGTGATAAATTTGTACGTAGTATATTTCAAAGGATTAATATATGGAAAATAAGGTTTACTATGGAGAATATTCTCTAAAACATTGGATTGATTTAATTTTAAAACAGGATATAGAACTTCCGCCGTATCAACGTTACTTTGTTTGGGAAGACATACAAGTAAGGACACTTATTGAGGCTTTTAAAGAAAAACAGTTTATTCCGTCTATTACAATAGGTTGTCACAAAGACGAAAATATTATTATAGACGGACAACAAAGATTAACTAGTATATTGTTGTCGTATTTGGGTATTTTTCCAGACAGGGAGAAAAATACTAAAAAGAATAGCGATGAAATGTTTGCCGACGATAATGATGACAATATGGATAATGATGAAAATAATATGATGGAGTGGAGATTTGATAGATTAACTAAAAAAGGAAGAAGTAAGGAAGAGATACTTAAAAATATAAAAGATGATGGTTACAATTCTTTGAAGATAGAAGAAATTGATGAAGATTTTTGGAAAGATAATTTTTTGGGTTTTTCTTATATAGTACCCAATGAAACTAGTGAAAACGAAGTAACAAAATTCTATTCAACTCTTTTTAAAAATATTAACATACAAGGCACATCTTTAACCCCTCAAGAAAGTAGGGAGGCACTATATTATATCAATGAAAAATATAAAGATTTTTTTGCGCCGGATTTTTGCAATAATATAAAAATAAATAATAAAAAAATTGATTTTGTTAGATATCTATCTATGCTATCGCAATATAAAAGAGAGGGCAAGGCAGATAGAGTTGCCTATGGTTATTTTCGCAGTAAAAATATGGAAAATTATTATGAAGAATACATTTATGATGTTATTAATAATAATGATGGAAAATTCGGGAAATTTGAGGAAATATTTTCTGGAGGATTGAACGATGCAAAAGAAGCTATAGGTAAATTGGCTGAATATTTTACGAAATTAAACCTTTCTAAAAAATATCAATCTATTATAGATGCTGATATCTATCTTTTTGGATTAATCTACTTTATATTATTTGAAAAAAAAGAATTTGACTTAAATAATGATTTAAGTAATACAATACAAAATAGAATAGAAAAACTAAGAGAAGATAAAAGCCATATTAAATCTCCTAATCAAAAGAAACATGTTGCATTTCGCATAAGTGAATCAGTTAAGATCTACAAGGAATATATAACAAATGAGTAAACATAGAGATTTTATATTGATGCCGATAGATAAAATTTTAAAAGAGGCCGTATCCGCAACAAACGCAGTTGGTTTTACTATAAAAGCATATCCCTTATATAACTATATTATGCAATCCATTTTTATAAAAATGACCGGCTTTCAGGAGCAAAAACTAAAATGTATCGTTTGGGAGTTAGCGACTGACGACTACGATTATAGATATCGTAAATTGTCAGATAAGCTGGGAGAATGTTCAAATTACAAAGATAAGAATGAAATTTATAAGGATATGATAAAGTTGATAGAAGAACATAAATCTAAGTTTAAAATCGAATGTATTTTTCCAAATAAAAGAAATTTTATGAATTCTATAGGGGGTGATATTTTTACTATTTTTAATGATAGTCACCTGGCAAATTTTAAATTAAAAAGTTTTAAGCAATTTTTAGATATTTGGAATAATTTATTTTCAGAAAATTCACTTTTGACAAATAACTTGTTTCATTCCGAACAAGGGCATGTAAGGTTAATTAATATATACCAAGACCATTTATATAAAGCCAGGAATAGAATAGCTCATAATACTTTATCCTATCAACAAAATTTACC
>CAUSIL010000125.1:0-6091 GCA_963531395.1 uncultured Campylobacter sp. | reverse complement strand
TAGGCTCCGGAAGCGATCAGATAATAGAATTTGCCGTGCACGCAAAAGCAAACGCGAATAAGGGAATTTTGACCGCGGGCATAACATTTGCGATGTATGAAATTTACGCTAAAGCAGCTGGCGCGAAGGTCTTTAAAACAAAGAGCAAAGAACACGATCTAGGCGATTTTTTGCAAATTTACAAGGCTAACAAAGACGAGATCGGCGTGATATTTTTGTGCGTACCTAATAATCCTCTTGGAGGCTGCCTAGACGCCGAGGAAATTTATAAGTTTTTAGAGCAGATTGACGCCGACACGCTCGTGGTCATCGACGGCGCGTATCAGGAGTTTGCTAAATTTAAAGACGCGAAAAAAGAGATAAAGCCTCGTGAGCTCATAGCCAAATTTCCAAACGCGATATATCTGGGCACGTTTTCTAAGGCTTACGGTCTTGGCGGTATGCGCGTAGGATACGGCATCGGCGAGCAAAGCGTGATGAGCGAGCTAGGAAAACTAAGGGCGCCGTTTAATATAACGACGCTTAGTCTAAAAGCGGCCGTAGAAGCGCTAAAAGACGAAGAATTCGTAAAAATGACGCTTGAGACGAACTTTGAGGAGATGAAAAAATACGAAAAATTTGCCGATAAGCACGGCATAAAGCATCTGCCTAGCTTTACGAATTTTATCGTTTTTGAATTTGAGCGCCAAAATTCAAGCGAGCTTGCTCAAAATCTGTTAAAAAAAGGTATAATTTTACGTGATCTAAAAGGCTACGGATTAAACGCGATTCGCATAACGATTGGATTGCCGAATCAAAACGACGTAGTTTTAAAACAAATCGAGGAAAATTTAAAATAAATGGATTTTAAAGCAATATTTCAACAAATCGGGCAAATTTACCAAAATCTCTCGCTAAAACAGCGGCTAGTGGCTATGGGATCGGTTGCTTTAGTGGTTGGATTTTTAGTATTTTTAAGCATTTATAAGAGCTCAAACGTAAGCTACGACGGATATAGCGTTCTTTTTGAAAATACCTCCGCAGCCGACTCTGCGCTGATAATCCAGCAGCTTGAAAAAGATAAAGTTAAATATAAAATTTTAAATGAAGGTACGATTTTAGTGCCAAATGCCGATGTTTACCGCGAGAGAATCTCGGTGGCGTCGCTTGGGATTTTAAAAGACGGCAAAGTCGGTTTTGAGATTTTCGATAAGCAAGAATTCGGCGCGACCGATGCCGAACAAAAGGTTAAATTTCAGCGCGCTTTGGAGGGCGAACTAGCGCGCACGATTGAGAGTTTAGCGCCTATTAAAAAAGCTATCGTTCGTATCGCGATACCCAAAGAGACGCTTTTTACAGAGCGATCTACGCCGCCAAGCGCATCGATCGTTTTAAATTTAAAAGACGGACAGAGCTTAAATTTAAAGCAAATTACGGGTATTAAAAATTTAGTCGCCGCCGCGGTAGCAAATTTAAAACCCGAGCAGGTAAAAATCGTGAGCGAAGACGGAGCTCCGCTGGGCGAAGAGGACGGCGAATACGACAGCGATCAAATCACCCAACAAATAAAATATAAGCGCGACGCCGAGCAAGGCCTAGAAGAAAAGATCATAAACGTCCTATCGCCGATCGTGGGCGGTTCTGACAAGGTCGTGGCTAAGGTAACTATAGATTTTGATTTTGCCAGAAAAGATAGCCAAAGCGAGACCTTTGATCCAAATTCGGTCGCTAGAAGCGAACAAAACGTCGAAGAAAAGCGCCAAGGCAGCAAAGAAGCCGAAGTGCAAGGGGTACCTGGAGCCGTAAGCAACATCGGTCCGGTCGAAGGTCTGCAAGACGGCAAAATGAAAGAACTCTACTCTAAAAGCTCATCCACGACGAACTACGAAATCTCAAAAAAGGTCGAGCGCGTCAAGGATCAGTTTGCTAAGATAAACCGCCTAAGCGCCGCAGTCGTAGTAGACGGAAAATACGAAAATAAAAAAGACGAAAACGGAAATCCGACTAAAGAAGTAGTCTACGTGCCGCTTGATGAAAAGCAGTTAAATAGAATCGACGCTCTCATCCGCCAGTCTATTGGCTTTGATCAAAACAGAGGCGATGAGGTAACGGTTAGTAACTTCGAGTTCCAGCGCCCGGACGGACAAACCCCTGCTAGCAAGGTAAATTCGTTCTTTGAGCTTTATATCTTGCCTTTTGCGCCGCTGCTAAAATATATATTCGTAGCGATTTTGCTCTACTTTTTCTACAAAAAAGTTATCGTGCCGTTTATGTCTCAGATGCTTGAGGACGTTAAAGAAGAAGAACCGGAGCCGATGCCAGATATCGTCGAACTTGACGATAGCGAGGATACGCTGGAGAAATTTAAGGCCGCTAAGAAAAAGGTTGAGGAGCAGCTGGGTGTAGGAGGCGACTTTAACGAGGACGAGCTGCGCTACGACGTGATGCTCGAAAAGATGAAGCTAGTGGCTCAAGAGCGCGCCGAGGAGGTCGCGGTACTACTCCAAGATATGATAAAAAACGACGCCGAATTTAGTAATCGTAAGGATATTTGATGGCTTCTATTAAACTCACGGAACAACAAAAGATGACCTATGACGATCTGTCGATGCCAGAAAAGGTCGCTATCTTGCTCATACAGCTTGGCGAGGATGCCACGACGCAGCTTTTCTCGCATATGGAAGTCGATGTGATAACCGAAATTTCACGCTACATCGCTACGGCAAGAAGCGTCGATAAGGCTGTGGCTTCGGCGGTTTTGGACGAATTTTACGCCTTGATGCAGTCAAATCAATATATAAGAAGCGGCGGACTTGATTATGCGAAGGAAATTTTATACCGCACTTTCGGTCCTGAAGCCGCACAAAAGATCCTCGACAAACTCGCCAAAAGCATGGAAAACTCAAAGAGTTTCGGCTATCTTACCAAGGTTAAGCCTCAGCAGCTTGCCGACTTTATCGTTACCGAGCATCCTCAGACCATTGCGCTTATTTTAGCGCATATGGATTCAACCAGCGCAGCCGAGACGTTGTCGTTTTTTCCCGATGAGCTTAGGAGCGAGGTTGTAGTTAGGATGGCGAATTTAGGCGACATCAGCCCATCTATCATCAAGCGCGTCTCAACCGTGCTTGAGGGCAAGCTAGAGAGCCTAACGTCATACAAGGTCGAAGTCGGCGGTCCAAGAGCCGTCGCTGAGGTGTTAAACCGCCTTGGTCAAAAGGCGTCTAAATCTACGATCGAATACATCGAAGACGTCGATGAGAAGCTTGCTACGACGATCAAAGAGCTTATGTTTACCTTTGAGGATATCAATACACTCAACCAAGCAGCTATCCGCGAGATACTCAAAAACGTAGATAAAAAAGACCTTATGATCGCTCTAAAGGGCAGCGGCGATGCGCTTAAAGAGAAATTTCTCTCCAGTATGTCCCAGCGCGCCAGCGATTCGTTTAAAGAAGAGATGCAATTTTTGGGCGCGGTGCGCGTAAAGGATGTCGAGGACGCTCAGCGCCGCATAGTAGAGCAGGTTCAGGCTCTAGCCGAGAGCGGAGCGTTCCAAATAGGCGAAAGCGATGAGATGATAGAATGAAAAGCAGTTTAATATCAAGCGAAAAAGCCAAAGAGCATTTTATAGAAAATTACAGATTTAAGGTGCTGGGTCAAGAAAAAAAGCAAGACCCGGCTTGTGGGCAGGACTCCGAGGATCAAAAACCTAACGCCGGCGAGCAAGAGAGTTCAAATTTAAACGACGCAAAAGAGCAAGGCGCGCATTTTAAGCCAGAATCAAGCTTTATCGAGGAGTTGCTAAAACGCACCGACGAGATGAGCGGCAATATGATAAAGCTGCAAATGCAAATAGAAAATCAAGAAAACGAATTTGCTAAACGCCTAGAAAGCGAGATCCAGCGCGCCAAAGAAGACGGCATAAGGCAGGGCACAGAGGAAGCGGCGGCTAAATTTAACGAAGAGCTAAAGGCGCTTGAGAGTAGGTATCTGGGGTCTATAAGTAAGCTAGAGGAAGCGGCGGCTAAATTTGAAAATCTCATCGTATCTAGCGAAGCGCAGCTTCCGACTACTGCTATCGAGATCGCAAAAGAGGTCGTAAAAAAAGAGATTTCTCTAAATTCGGCAAACATAGCCGCAGCCATATGCAAAGAGCTTTTTGGCGAGATCAAAGGCGCCAAAGAGGTGCAGGTTAAAGTAAATCCGAAAGATTACGAGTTTATCAAAGAAAATTTTTCCGGTCAAAACGTCAAAATTTCTGCCGACGAAGCCATCAGCGCGGGCGGAGCAATCGTACTTAGCGACGCGGGAAACCTCGAGGGCACGATCGAAGCCAGACTAGAAAAAATCAAAAAGATAATAGGGCAATGATAGACGTAAAATCTATGAACGTGCAGGAGCTCGAAGCGCTTTGCGGAAAGCTCCGAGATAAAATTTTACAAACCGTCAGCGCAAACGGCGGGCATCTGAGCTCAAACATCGGCGCGGTCGAGCTTATCGTCGCGATGCACTATGTTTTTGACGCCGCAAAAGATCCGTTTATATTTGACGTTAGCCACCAAAGCTACGCGCACAAGCTAATCACCGGACGCTGGGATAAATTTGACACGCTTAGAAAATTCGGCGGTATCAGCGGCTACACCAAGCCCTCTGAGAGCAAATACGACTACTTTATCGCCGGACACAGCTCTACCTCTATCTCGCTAGCAGTGGGCGCGTCAAAGGCGATCAAGCTAAAGGGTGAAGACCGCATCCCTGTAGCCCTTATCGGCGACGGCTCGATGAGCGCGGGTATCGCGTACGAGGCGCTAAACGAGCTAGGCGATATCAAAAATCCCTGCGTCATCATCCTAAACGATAATGAAATGAGCATCAGCAAGCCAATCGGTGCCTTTAGCAACTATCTCTCGCAGATGATGGCGGGGCCGCTGTATCAGAAGTTTAAAAGCCGCGTAGAGAAATTTTTGAGCTATATGCCAGACGGCGCCGCGTATATGGCGCGCAGGATGGAGGAGGGCATCAGGATATTTACGCCGGGGATGTTTTTCGAGGAGCTTGGGCTTGAGTACATCGGTCCCGTAAATGGTCACGACGTAAAGGCACTTATCGAGGCTTTTAGCGTCGCAAAAGGTATGAAAAAGCCCGTCGTCGTGCACGCGCAGACGCTAAAAGGCAAGGGCTACGAAAAGGCCGAGGGGCATCTAGCTAGCTGGCACGGCGTGAGTCCTTTTGATCTGCGAAGCGGCGAAGCTATCAAAAAATCAGCCGCCAAATCAGCCACCGCGCTTTTTGCCGAAAATTTACTTGACCTAGCCTGTAGGCATGAGAATATCGTCGGAGTGACCGCCGCGATGCCTACGGGCACGGGCATAGACGCTTTGATGGAGAGATTTCCGGATAGATTTTGGGACGTCGCGATCGCCGAGCAGCACGCCGTCGCCTCGATGGCCGCGATGGCTAAGGAGGGCTTTAAGCCGTTTATCGCGATTTATTCGACGTTTTTGCAGCGGGCTTTTGATCAGGTCGTGCACGACTGCGCGATCATGAACCTAAACGTCGTCTTTGCGATGGACCGCGCTGGCATCGTCGGCGAGGACGGTGAGACGCATCAGGGCGCGTTTGACGTTAGTTATCTAAATTTGATCCCGAATTTAACGATTTTTGCGCCTCGCTGTTCCGATAGTTTTAGATTTGCGATGCATTACGCCTACGCTCACGAGGGGCCTTGCGCTTTTCGCTATCCGCGCGGAGCTTTTGCGCTGGCGCAGGGCGAATTTGAGGTGCGAGAGCTAAAGCTTGGCAAGGGCGAAGTTTTAGCCGAAGGCAGCGGCGAAGCGGCCTTTATCGCTTACGGTAACGCCGCGGGCAAGGCAAATGCCGCGCGCAAAATTTTGCTCGAAAAAACGAACGGCAAATTTGACCCGAGCCTCGTTGATCTGGTGTTTGTTAAGCCGCTTGACGGCGAACTTTTGCAAGAGCTCGCGCGCAAGCATAAAATTTGGTACGTCTTTTCCGATACCGCAAAAAAGGGCGGCGTAGGCGAGATTTTGGCCGCGTTTTTGCAGGAGCGGTGCATTTTTGACGTGCGCATCGTTAGCTTTGAGTTTGA
>CAUSIL010000124.1:0-6123 GCA_963531395.1 uncultured Campylobacter sp. | reverse complement strand
CGGGGTTTTGTACCAAGGCTCGTGTTTTTTGAGGCTGGGCGGATCCATTTTGATGGTGATGGCGACTAGCTGTTTTGCCGCATTTACCGCGATATAGGCGGCGGCTTTGTGAAAGACGATCTCGCCTGCAGTGCGCGTGCCCTCTGGAAATATTATCAAGCTCTCGCCGCTTTTTAGAGCATCCGCGCTTTTTTGCAAAAGCTCCTCGTTTGCCGTGTTTAGGATGTAGCCGCAGGATTTTATCGCGGGAGCTAAGAAAATATTTTTAGCAAGGCTAGCCTTTACCACGCAGTTTGCGCGGCGGATAAAGGCTAGTAAAAAAACGACGTCTAAAAGCGACGGGTGGTTTGCGATGATTATCTGCGAGGCGGAGCCAAGCTCTGAGGGAAGGTTAAATTTAGTGCGCTGGTAGCCGGAAATTTGGGTAGAAAATATAAAAAATCTCCAAGCCAAACGCACCAGATCACGGCAAAAATAGCGAATAAATTTAAATTTATAAAGTCCAAGAAGCGCGACCGGGATAAAGATCAAATTTCCAAGCGCGCAAATGAGTCCAAATAGCGCGAAATTCGCCCCGACGATAAAAATTCTAAACCCGCGACGAGGGCTCATAATCCCACCGCCAAGCGGAGTTTTTATCCGCGCTTTGCCAAGAGCATTTTTGCTTCGGATCGAAATTTAGCAAGAACTTAACGAGCAAATTTTCATCCGCCTTGCCGTCCAGCTCGCCTTGAGACAGGCTTAAATTTTCGCCCTCGCTAACTAGCAAACAAACCATACAAGAGGGCGCAGACTCATCAAAATACTCCTGCGAAATGCTCTCGTGATAGGCTAAAACGAGCGCATTTTTGGCTCCGCTTTTTAGCATCAGATGCGCCTGCACCAAAGCGTACTCTAGCGGCGCGTATGCAGAAACGGCCGAGATTTCGCTACTATTTTTAAAATTTATCGCTAAAAGCGAGGAAAGGGCGTTGTGTACCGAGAGCGAAAACGAGGTCGGCGATATGAGCTCGCCGTGAGCTAGCGTATTTTGCAGCTCAAAGCAACGATTTATCTCGCCTTCATACGAGCTAAAAACGATAGGCATATCAAGCGGCGCGATGTTTTTGGTTAGATCAAAGGCGCATTTTGCCGCGCGGCTAAGTCTGCGACGCTCAAGCGGGGGCACGTGCGAGACGTCAAGCTCCCTCTCGTATGCCGCCAACTTCGCATCTTGCGCGCCGTTAAAAACTACCGCGTCAAAAAAATCGAGTTTAAAATTTAGCCCCATTGCTCCTTTTGCCGCCTATTTTGCTATATCGCCTTTTAGCGTTACGCCCGCCATCAAAGCGCCAGCACCGCACTGAAACTGCGTTTTGGAGTCAAAAGGCTGTTTTTTGTAGTAGCCGGTTAAATTTACCACTCTCGAGCCGCCTTCTTGCACCGCGCGCTCTTGGAAGGTCTTTACCGCCGATAAAAACGCCCACTCGCACGCCTCGTTGTCGCTTTTGTTAAAGGCGTTGGTTTTTTTGTTCGCCATTAGACCGCTTTTGATGATGCCGCCTTTCGTACCAGAGCCAAAGCTTAGCTTGATGTTTGGATTTAGCACCTCTTTAGCCTTCGGCGAGTTTAACGCCTCCTCGATCGAAAAGTGCTGCACGTCGTCGCGCGCGCTCAAATTTAAAGCCAAGGCGCAAACGCCCGCTAAAACTAATAATTTTTTCATTTTTTCTCCTTTATTTTGCCGTATTAGCGCGTAATATTACCGTAATTTTCGTTAGTATAAACATAAAAGCTCGGTTTTAGCCCAAATTTTACCCCGCAAAGGTAAACGACGCTTGCGGTCTTGCTTTGCTTTATTTTTAAAAGGCATTTACCTAGCAAAGCGCCGTTTGAGGCTTTGGTTTTTTGCCGATGTTTAGACCCGCTTTGCCGCTTGATTTTAAATTTTTTTAAAAATTAGCGAGGTATTTACTCCGCCGAAAGCAAAGTTGTTGCTCATCACAAAATCCGTATCTATCGCCGTTTGCTCGCTCAGATAAAAAAGCGGCGCGCACTCCGGATCGACGCTAGTTAAATTTATCGTCGGGAAAAATCTCTTTTCTCTCATCATCATCACGCTAAATATCGCCTCCAAGCCGCCGCAAGCGCCCAGCGTATGGCCGAGATAGCTTTTTAGCGAGCTGATAGCGATCTTATCGCCAAAAAGCTCGTTCGTAGCGATACTTTCGGCTATATCGCCCTGCTTAGTCGCCGTGGCGTGAGCGTTTACGTAGCCGATCTTTTCAGGCGTTAAATTTGCGTCTTTTAGGGCTAGAGCCATCGCGCCTTTCATCGTCGCGCTTTGCGGGCGAGTGACGTGCGAGCCGTCGCAGTTTGAGCCAAAGCCTACGACCTCGGCGTAAATTTTAGCTCCTCGTTTTAGGGCGCTCTCTTCGCTCTCTAGCAAAAGTATCCCCGCGCCCTCGCCTAGCACTAGCCCGTCGCGCCCCTCGTCAAAGGGAGCCGGCGAAATCTCGGGCGAGCTATTTTTCACGCTAGTGGCATAAAGCATGTCAAATACGTACGCCTCGCTCGGGCACAGCTCCTCTGCGCCGCCTGCTAGCATCATATCGATCTTGCCGCTTTTGATACTCTCGTAGGCGTATCCGATCGCGTGCGAACCGCTCGTGCAGGCCGATGACGTTGGTATGACGCGCCCTTTTAGCGAGTAAAAAAGCGCGATATTTGCCGCCGTGGTGTGAGGCATCATCTTGATGTAGGTGTTGGCGTTGCACTCGTTTTCGCCGCGCTCTAGCAGTTTAGCCATCGCTAGTATCGACTCGGTGCTGCCCGTGGACGAACCGCACGCGACCCCTAGACTGCCCTCTTGCACGCTAGGATCGAGGCTTGCAGCGTCTAAATTTCCGCCTCGCATCAGTCCTGCGTCTCTTAGCGCCAAACCCGCCGCCTCGACGCTATACATCGAGACTATGCCTAGGCTTCTTAGCTGCTTGCGGTCCCACGAGCTAGGGCACTCGTAGCCCTCTATGGGTGCGGCTAGGCGAGTATTTAGATCCTCATATCTATCCCACTGCCGCATATATCTCACGGCGTTTTTGCCAAGCTCAAATTTAGCCCTTATCTCGTCCCAGCTCTTGCCAAATGCGCTCACCATACCCATGCCGGTTATAAAAACTCGCATCAGCAAAGCCCTCCGTTTACGCCGATAACCTGCCTCGTTATGTATGCTGCGCCCTCGCTTAGCAAAAACTCGACTAAAGGCGCGACCTCGTCTGCTTTGCCTGCTCTTTTAGCCGGGATCGCCTTTAAGATCTCCTCCATCGGCAAACCGCCGTCCGTCATATCCGTCTCGATGAGTCCGGGCGCGATGCAGTTTACGGTAATGTTCCTGGAGGCTAGCTCGGCGGCTAGGGATTTTGCCGCGCCGATGAGACCTGCTTTGCTAGCCGCGTAGTTACTCTGACCGCGGTTGCCTATGACGCCTGAGACCGAGCTCATCACGACGATACGAGCCGGCTTTTTAGCGCGGATCATAGGCATGAGAGCGGGCTTTAGGACGTTATAAAAGCAGTTTAAATTCGTATCCACGACGCCGAACCAATCCTCATCCTCGATAGCTACGAACGTATTATCGCGCGTGATGCCTGCGTTTAGTACCACCGCGTAATAAGCACCGTTGGCCTCTATATCGGCCTCGATCGCCGCCCTTGCCGCCTGCGTATCCGCTACGTCAAATTTTAATGCGCTCAAATTTAACTCGTTTTGTAAATTTAATAATTGCTCGCTCGCGCTTTTGCCGTGTAGCACGACCTCGTATCCCGCCGCCGCTAGCCGTCTAGCCACCGCTTCGCCGATGCCGCGACTCGAGCCCGTTATCAGCACTCTTTTACTCATCTAGTATCCTTTTTACGTATTCCTCGTCCGGGCTTAGCACGTTTAGCGTCGCGCGCGCTCCAAGCTCGCCGTTTACGTAAAGCTCGCAGTCGTAAACGCCAAAACCGCTTGCGTCTTGTATCGAGCAGACGGCCTTGATGACGACTTCGTCTCCAACCTTTAAAAACGGCTTAAATATCTCAAATTTTCTACTGCCCAGCAAAAAACCTAGTCCAAATTTCATCCCCTTTAGCTCGCGCATCTTCGAGTCGTAGATGCCCAGTGACTGAGCCATCATCTCGACGGTTTTGTGCATGGCAAATTTGCCGTCCGTTAAGAATTTATTATCCTCTTTTATCACGCTTTTGGTTTTTATGCGCCCTTCCTCAAATTTAAGCACCTCGTCGATAAAAATGATCGCCGTGCCGTGCGGGAGATAATCTCCAAGGCTCATTTCACCCTCCCAAACACGATCGCCGCGTTATCGCCGCCGAATGCAAACGACAGCGACATCGCCGAATTTATGACCGCTCTTTGGCCGAATTTTACCAAATTTATCCTCTCTATCTCATCATCGTAAACGCCGTCATATACGTGAGGCGGCAGCGCGGTTTCGCCCCTATCGCAAAGCATGGCGCAAAGCGCGCTCTCAATGGCTCCTGCAGCCCCTAACGTATGACCGATTAGAGGCTTAACGGAGCTTGCAGGTACGAGCGGCAAAAGCGAATGCACGATCTTTGCCTCGATTTTATCGTTTGCCTGCGTACCCGTGCCGTGTAAATTTATATAACCCACGCTGCTTAAATTTGCCGCCTCAAGCGCCTTTTGCACGCACTTTGTTTGCATCTGAGCGCTAAAATCGGGCTGCGTCATATGAAACGCATCGCAGTTTGAGCTCTCGCCCGCGATAACTACGTTTGAAATTTCATCCCTGCTCACTACGAAAAACGCCGCGCCTTCGCCGATATTTATACCGTCGCGATTTTTGGAAAACGGATTGGTCTCGCGCGCGCTTAGGATGCCTAGGCTATCAAAGCCGTTTATCGTTAGCGTATTTAGGCTATCCACGCCGCCGCAGATTACGGCGTCGCAGATACCGGGCTCCAGCAGCCTTTTTGCCGTTATGATCGCCTTGACGCCCGACGTACAGGCGGTCGAGACGGAAAACGCAACCGAGCTAAGCCCGTAAAAATCGGCGATAAATTCGGACGGATTGGCTAGAGAGTTGCGATTTATGCCAAATTTTGAAGCATCGAAAAACCCCGTCGCGGCAAAATCCTTAAACGTTTCGTAGTTTTCCTCCACGCCGCTAGTAGTCGTGCCAACTACTACGCCGACGCGGTTTTTGCCGTACTTTTTGATGGCGTCTCGCACGTCTTTATCTATCTGCAAAAGCGCGCTTAAAACCAGGGCGTTGGTGCGCGTTTGCAGGTGTTTTGGAGTGTTTTGGCTAAATTTAGCCAGCGGCGCGCCTACTTTGCCAAGGATAAAGCTTTTATCCGCCCTAAAGCCTTCGCAAACGCTCAAAAATCTCTTTTCGCCGCATAAATTTGCAAAATTTTCCTCCGCATCGGCTCCGGCTGAGCTGATGACGGCGGGCTTGCTAACGTATATCAAGAGCTCTCACCTTAAAATTTTCGTTATTTGCCGTTATGACGGCCTCTTTTTGATTTGATTTTACGATACTTAGCACTTTAACAAAAAGCTCGTTGTATGTGCTATTTGGCGGCAAAAAGCCGATAGCTTCGAATTCGCCGCTCGGCCTTAAAACCCGCCTAGCCAGCGGAGTGCCCATGGAGTTCATCATCGTAAAATAAAAATCCTCTTTTTCATGCGAAATATAGAGCAAATTTGAGCCGCTTTTAGAAATCACTTCAAACTCGCGTTTATCGAAATTTACGATCTGCGGAACATCAAATTTAGCCTTCGCCGCGCATCCATACAGCACAAACGCCGCCATAAAAATAGATAAAAAATTTAAAACTTTTTTAAATTCCACCCTTTGGTCGCCTTATTAATTTTTGTTTGTTTTAGAATAATGCACAGATTATATCTTTTTAACCTTAAACCTACAGCGCAGAGCTTGCCTCTGGCTAAAGGCCGCGCAAATTTACGAATGCGAATTTGACGACATACAGGATTTAGGCGCTTAAAATAAGCTAATCTACTCCCCCCAACCCCATCCTCACGCGGTTTACGCAGGTAATCATGAGTAAAAATATCGCGGCGTAAAGCACCCAGACGCTCCACTCCGGCAGCCATCCCAGT
>CAUSIL010000123.1:0-6146 GCA_963531395.1 uncultured Campylobacter sp. | reverse complement strand
AAAAAAAAAACCAGAAAAGAAAAAACCGACTGTTAAAAAGGCGGAAACCAAAGAGGGCAAAGAGGAAAAAGAAAACAAACCTAAAGAAGCTAAAAAAACAAGCGCCGCAAAAGAAGAAAAGCCTTTGCCGAAAGAAAAAATAGAAACAAAAAACGACGAAAAATCCGAAAAAGAACAAAAAATAGTTACTCAAAAACCGGCAGAAAAAGCACCGGAGCCAAAAACGCAAGTGGCACCGAAAGAGGAACCAAAGGCCCAGCCTACCGCCGAGCCGGTCCAGCCAAAAGAGAGCCTAGCCGACGTTAGTCTGCAAAAAAGACGCGGTCTAGTCATCGTAAAAAAGAAAAAAGACGAGCAGCCCGCACCTAGAGCAAGCGAGAGAAAAGAGTCTGCGCCGGCACTAAATTTGGAAAATATGTTTAAATTTAGCGACGAAAAAATTGAGCGCAAAAAGAAAAAAGAGAAAAAACCGGTCATCGCGACTAAAAAAGACGGCGCCACGAAGATGGATCTGCTCGGCGACCGCGATATGGCCGACATCGTGATAGACGATGAAGACGTAGTTATATTGCCTGATTTTTCAGTTCGAACGCAAACTCCGGAGCCTCAAAAAACAAAACAACCGACAAATACGGGGTACAAGCCGGTACTAAATAACTCGGTAAGTTCGTTTCTAGAGCAAGGTACCGCGCGCAGGCCTCGCAAAAAACATAAAAAATCGCAACGCGCCGACCATAACGGCGAGGCGGTAACCTACGTCGAGATACCAAAAGAGATCCGCCTATACGAATTTGCCGATAAGATCAACAAGCAACCTAGCGAAGTCATCGGCAAGCTCTTTATGCTCGGCATGATGACGACCAAAAACGATTTTTTAGACGAGGATGCGATAGAAATTTTAGCCGATGAGTTCGGTATCGAGGTAAATATCGTCGATACGCAAGAAGAGTTTGACTACGTTAAGGCCTACGAAGAAGAAGAGCAGCTAGACGATATAAATTTGACCGTCCGCGCTCCGGTTATCACCATCATGGGTCACGTCGATCACGGCAAAACCTCGCTACTAGACTACATCAGAAGCTCGCGCGTAGCAGCGGGTGAGGCGGGCGGTATCACGCAGCACGTTGGCGCCTATATGGTAAATAAAAACGGCAAAAACATTACCTTTATCGACACTCCTGGCCACGAAGCTTTCACGGCTATGCGCGCTAGAGGAGCTAAGATCACCGATATCGTTATCATCGTGGTCGCAGCCGACGACGGCGTAAAACCGCAGACCAAAGAAGCCGTGAGCCACGCAAAAGCCGCCGGCGTCCCGATCATCATCGCGATAAACAAGATGGATAAGGAGGCCGCAAACCCAGACAAAGTAAAAAGCGAACTAGCCGAGCTAGATATCCTATCTACCGACTGGGGCGGCACGTACGAGTTTGTACCTATCTCTGCAAAGATGGGCATGGGCATAGACGATCTGCTTGAGATCGTGCTCTTGCAGGCTGAAATTTTAGAACTAAAGGCAAACGCAAAGGCAAACGCAAAGGCAGCCATAATAGAAAGTTCGCAGCAAAAAGGCCGCGGTCCGGTAGCTACCGTTATCGTTGAAAACGGTACTCTAAAAGTCGGCGATATCGTGGTTGCAGGCGTTGCGTACGGTAAGATAAGAAGCATAACCGACGATCAGGGTAAAATTTTAAAAGAGATAAAACCGGGCGAATGCGGCGTGATAATGGGCCTTAGCGAGATTCCAGAAGCCGGCGAAACGCTAATAAGCGTCAAAACCGACAAAGAGGCTCGCGAATACGCACAGAAAAAGGCTGAATACCTACGCCAAAAAGAGCTTAGCAAAACGACAAAAGTAAGCCTAGAAGAGCTTAGCGAAAAAATCGCCGAGGGCGAGCTAAAATCGCTCCCTGTCATCGTAAAAGCTGACGTGGGCGGCTCGCTAGAAGCCATCAAGGCAAGCCTAGAAAAACTTCGCAATGACGAGATAAAAGTAAATATCATCCACTCAGGCGTGGGCGGCATAACTCAAAGCGACGTAGAGCTAGCCAGAGCGAGCGAAAACTCCGTGATTTTAGGCTTTAACATCAGGCCGACGGGCGAAGTGAAAGAAAAAGCCAAAGAAAGCGGCATCGAAATCAAAACCTACAACGTCATCTATAACCTGATCGACGACGTCAAGGCGATCCTAAGCGGCCTAATGTCGCCTGTAATCCACGAGGAGCAGCTCGGTCAAGCACAAGTACGCCAAGTCATCAACGTCCCTAAAGTGGGCGCGATCGCAGGTTGCATGGTAACCGAAGGCACGATAAACCGCGGCGCGAAAATCCGCCTAATCAGAAACGGCGTGGTCGTACACGAGGGTACGGTAAGCTCGCTAAAACGCTTCAAAGACGACGTAAGAGAGGTTGCGCGCGGCTTTGAGTGCGGCGTGGGCATAGACGGTTACAACGACATCAGAGAAGGCGACTACATCGAGAGCTTTAAAGAAGTAGAGGAGCAGGCTAGCCTATGAACCCCTCGGAGATAAAACGCCTGCGCACGCAAAGTGTGTTAAAAGAGCTACTACCCGAAGCTCTATCTACGCTTGAGGACGAGCTTTTACGTGGACTTTGCGTAACCGACGTCGAGTGTAAAAAGGGCAGATACGACGCGTTCGTTTATCTAGATAAAATGATGTTTGACGAGCGCGAGCAGGCCTATATACTAGACCGCCTAAAGCGCGTATCAAAGCACCTACAAAACCACTGCATGGCGGCCGAGGGCTGGTATAGAGCGCCGAATTTTCACTTCAAATTCGACAATAGGCTTGAGTACCAAAACCACATGGACGATTTGTTTGAAAAAATCTCAGAGGACCTAAACAAAAATGCAAAATCTTGAAAATCTGATCTCGCAGTGCGGCGTGCAACTCTACGACGTCGAGGTCGCGAACGAAAACGGCAGAGCCATTTATAGGATCTATATCGCAAAGCCCGGCGGCGTAAATTTAGACGACTGTGAAAAGGTCTCGCGCCTACTCTCGCCAATATTTGACGTCGAGCCGCCGCTTAGCGGAGACTACGTGCTAGAGGTTAGCTCGCCCGGACTTGAGCGAAAGTTAGAAAAACCGAGCCATTTTATCTCAAGCGTCGGAGAACTAGCCAAAATCTCAGCCGAAGTAAACGGCGAAAATAAAAAGCTAAAAGGCAAAATCATATCCGCAGACGACGATGAAATTTCGCTTGAGAGCGAAGGTCAAATTTTAAAAATAAAAATCGCGAATATAAAAAAGGCAAAAACCTATATCGAGTGGTAAGCCGCAAATTTAAAGGCTTAAATTTAAGCTAATATCCCGTCAAATTTTGGGTTAAATTTTACAAATTTGAGCACTTTAAATTTAGATCGCAAAGCTTAAACGAGCCACAGTCAAATTTAAACTCAATTTTACAAACCGCCTCCGCATAAATTTAAATTTCGCTAAAAAGCATAAAAAAAGGCGATGCAAATTTCGGCGATTCTACCCGCCTACTCCCCAAAGCGCGCAGCGTAAATTTAATACCCGACTAGCAAAACATAAGCTAACTTTGGCTATAATCCCTAAATTTTTTAAAAAGTAGGAACCATGAGCTTTTTAGATATTTTTTCCAAAACAAGAAAGCAACAATCCGCTCCTAGCGAGGCTCCGGCGCACTGGGTCAAATGCGACAGCTGTCACTCGCTGATGTATTACAAAGAGGTCGAGGCAAATTTCAACGTCTGTCCAAAGTGCGGTTTTCACATGAGATTAGCCGCCGACAAGAGGATAGCGATGATCTGCGACGAGGGTAGTTTCGTCGAGCTTGACACCAAGCTAAAGCCCGTCGATCCGATCAAATTCGTCGATAAAAAATCCTATAAAAAACGCATAAGCGAAAACGAGGAAAAGACCGGCAGAAGCTCGGCCGTGATCTGCGGTGAGGCCAAGATCGACGGTATGAACGTGCAGCTGGCGGTTTTTGATTTTAGCTTTATGGGTGGGTCTTTAGGCTCGGTCGAGGGCGAAAAGATCGTACGTGCCGTAAAAAGATCGCTCGATAAAAAGCAGCCTCTCATCATCGTTTCGGCTTCGGGCGGAGCGAGGATGCAGGAGAGTACGTTTTCTCTGATGCAGATGTCAAAGACTTCCGCCGCGCTAAAGCTGCTTGACGAGGCTAAGGTGCCGTATATATCGGTCTTAACCGATCCTACGATGGGCGGCGTGAGCGCGTCTTTTGCCTGGCTGGGCGACGTCATCATCGCAGAACCGGGCGCTCTCATCGGCTTTGCCGGACAGCGCGTTATCAAGCAAACCATCGGAGCCGATCTACCTGAGGGCTTTCAAAGATCTGAGTTTTTGCTAGAGCACGGCCTAATAGACGCCATAGTCGAGCGCAAAGAGCATAAGCAGTTTTTAAGCGATATGATAAGGCTGCTCTCAAACAACCCGGCCTACGCCGCCAAGCAGCCTAGCGTTCAAAAATTGGACGACGAGGAATAAAATTTGGAAATTTCCGTGTTTTGCATCCAAAAGTCAAAACGTGAAAATTTTGAAAACGAGATCAAAGAGTACGCGAAGATGTCGTCGAAATTCGCCAAAATTTCAGACGTGGTTATCTTTAACGACAAGATCGCCAAAGCCCAAAGCAAGGGGCGAGACGAGGCACTAAAAGCTTACGACGAGGTTTATGAGCCAAATTTAAACGGCTTTTGCGTGGCGCTTGACGAAGCGGGTCGCGAATTTAGCAGCGAGGAGTTTGCCAAACTCATCTCTAACAAGGTTCAAATTTCGTTTTTTATCGGCGGAGCTTACGGGCTTAGTCAAAATTTTAAACAAAAAACGGACGCCGTCGTCAGCCTAAGCCGCATGACGATGGCGCACAAGATAGCAAAACTTATGCTTCACGAGCAGATTTTCAGAGCTCTTTGCATAAACGCTAACCACCCATATCACAAGTAAAGGAACAAAATGCGTAAAAGCGACTTGGAGCAGTTTAAGGCACTTTTACTGGAGCGAAAAGCACAGATAACTAAAAACATTTTAGACTCGTCAAACGAGATGGCAGGACTACGCCAAAGCGGCGTCAGCGACGAGTTTGATATCGCCTCCGTAAACGCCGATCAGCTCATCGAGCAATCAATCAGCGCTCAACAAAGACAAGAACTAGCCGAGATCGACGTCTCGCTGCGAAAGATCGCCGACAAAACCTACGGCATCTGCGAGATGTGCGAGGAGGAGATCGGGCTGGCGCGTCTGCGCGTCAAGCCGCACGCAAAATACTGCATCACCTGCCGCGAGATAGTGGAAAAAACCGCAAAATAGGGGTACGCCATGCAAATCAAACGTTTTATAGCTTGCGCCGTGCTTTACCTGGTCGTAGTCGGCGCGATCGTTTATCTTTTTGAGAACGGCTCTTACGAACTTCATCTTAAATTTGCCCTCTTTGGCAGCGGCACCGAGTATGCGCTAAATTTACCCGTCGCCGTCTGGATGATACTGCCGCCTGCGATTTTGACGCTATTTTGCGTGCTTCATATGGCCTATCACGGGTTTAAATTTTACGCCTTTAAACGCAAAATTTCGCACGACGAGAAATTCTATAGAGACCTAAGCAAGGAAATTTTACTCGGCCTTGATACGAACAAAGACTTTAAAACGAACTTTTATAAAATCCCGTCCCAGATAGCTAGAATCCTCTCGCCGTGGGATAGATACAAAGACGCAAATATCGAGGGCGAGGAGCTACAAAACGTCCTAGGCGTAATGCGCACGGTCAAAAACGGCGAAGTCGCCGACCTAAAGAAATTTAAGCTGCCTAAGGATAATCCGCTCTTTATCAAAAACGAGCTAAACAAAATAGCAAATTTGGACGGATACTATCTAGAAACGCTTAAAAAACCCATGGGCAATCAGGGTGAAATAGTCCGCGAAGCAAGAAAAAAGCTAATAAATTTAGGCTCGCTCGCCGATATCAAAAAATTTGCTCCCGATCTAGACGAAAAAGAGATCATGACTCTTATCTCCCGCTTTGCCAAAGACGAGATAAATTTGAGCAACGACGACATTTTGGAGCTGTTAAATTCGGATAAAATTTCAAAAGATAGCTTTGGTATCAGCGCCGCGACGCTAAAAAACAAAATCGCTCCGG
>CAUSIL010000122.1:0-6148 GCA_963531395.1 uncultured Campylobacter sp. | reverse complement strand
AGGCTCGACCGCGGGCGCATGGCCGTATCCGGGCAGTCACGTTTACGGTGCGAGCAAGGCGTTTGTAAAGCAGTTTAGTAGAAATCTGCGCAACGACATCCGCGGCACCGGCATACGCGTGACCGAGATAGCTCCCGGCATCTGCAAGACCGAGTTTAGCGAGGTTCGCTTCGGTGGCGATAAGGCTAAGGCCGACGCGGTTTACGAGGGTGTAGAGTACATCACGGCTGAGGATATCGCGCAGATCGTACTAAACTGCCTAAATATGCCTCGCCGCGTCAATATCAACGTCGTCGAAGCGATGGCGACGCAGCAGACTTGGGCCGGGCTTTTTATCGAGAAAAAGTAGGCTTTTAGCGTTAAATTTGCAGATTTTAGGGTTAAATTCGGCTGTTTTTAGTCAAATTTAATCCTAAATTTACGTCTGATCGCAAATTTGAGCGGCGGAAGCGAGGCTGCATTTACATTGCCCTAGCCCGCTCAAGCTTGAAACAAAATCTAAATTTAACTTTCTTTCGTGCAAATGACGTACGGCGCGCTAAATATCAAATTCGACCGATAAATCAAAGCTAAAATTTCTCTCAAAATCTAAACTACGAGCAAATTTAAATTTGCCGCTCGGCGCCGTGCTAAGCAAAATTTACCTAGAAGCTTCATTTTTAACATAAGATTTTAATAAAGGGCTAAAATTTTTGACCGATAAGCGAATTTAAAACAAAAATTTAAGCCGCATTTAGCTAAATTTACGCCTTAAATACTGACCGCCTGCGCGGGCGGAAAATTTGATTAAACCGACGAAAAACGAAAAGGAGTTTTTGATGAAAAAGATTTTATTTTTGTCGCTTTTGCCGATCTTGGCGCTGGCCGTAGATCCCGAAGTAGCGAAAAAAAATGCCGAAATTTTCGGCATCTGGACGCTCATACCGCCCGTGGTGGCGATAGTTTTGGCGTTTATCACCAAAGACGTCGTTTTGTCGCTGTTTATCGGCGTTTTTAGCGGGACGTTTCTCATAAACGTTATGGACTCAAACGTGTTTTATGCTTTTGTTAAAGGGTTTATAAATATCGTACGCCGAGTGGTGGATTCGCTAGCAGATAGCTGGAACGCGGGCATCGTGCTTCAGGTGCTTTGTATCGGCGGCGTAGTCGCGCTCATCACCAAAATGGGCGGAACCAAAGCCGTCGCGCTGTGGTTAAGCAAAAAAGCAAAAACAGGCGTCTCGGCGCAAATTTCAACCTGGGTAATGGGGCTTTTCGTCTTTTTCGACGACTACGCAAACTCCCTCATCGTGGGGCCGATCATGCGACCGATAACGGATAAATTTAAAGTCAGCCGCGAAAAGCTAGCATTTATCATCGACGCTACGGCTGCGCCGGTTGCCGGACTAGCGGTCATTTCGACTTGGGTCGGGCTTGAGATTTCGCTGATTAAAGACGGCTACGGTCAAATCGGCGTAACGAATATAAATGCGTTTGGCATATTCGTCGAGACGATGCCTTATAGATTTTACAATCTTTTCATGCTATTTTTTATCGTCTGCACCGCATTTATGGGGCGAGAATTTGCAGGTATGCTAAAGGCCGAGCGCAGAGCCAGAGCGGGCGAGCTACACTCGGGAAATACCCGCATAGACGACGTCGAAGACAAAACTCTAGAGCCCAAAGAAAACATAAAACTACAAAGCTCAAACGCTGTAGTGCCGCTTTTGGTGCTGATTTTAGGAGCGTTCGTTAGTTTTTATTTTAGCGGATTTAGCGCGCTGGAAACGGATGCGAGCAAGGCGGCGGAGTTTGCGCTAGTGCAGGCCGCTCCGCTTTCATTTCAGGCGTTTCAGTCCACTTTCGGCGCTGCCGATGCGTCCGTAGCGCTGTTTCAGTCGGCTTTACTGGCTACGGTGGTAGCGATATTTATGGCCGTTTATAGGAAAATTTTAACCGTGCGCGAGGCGATAGAAACATGGGGCAAGGGCTGGAAAACCATGATCACTACGATCATCATCCTACTTCTTGCTTGGTCGCTTAGCTCGGTGATCAAGGAGCTTGGTACATCTAGGTACCTAGTCGATCTGCTTTCGCAGTCTACGCCAAAGATCGTCCTTCCGGCGGCGATTTTTATGCTGGGTTCGTTTATCAGCTTTTCTACCGGCACCAGCTACGGCACGATGGGTATCTTGATGCCGCTTGCGATACCGCTAGCTAGCGCGGTGGGCATGCATAGCGGACTAGAGGGCGACGCCTTGCACGCTTATATGATAGTTAATATCTCAGCCGTTTTAACGGGCGCGATATTCGGCGATCACTGCTCTCCGATCTCGGATACTACGATACTTTCGTCCATGGGCGCGGGATGTAACCACATCGATCACGTCCAGACTCAGATGCCTTATGCGCTTGCCGTTTGCGCGATCAGTATTTTTGCGGGATATTTCCCTACTGCGCTTGGCCTAAGTATCTGGATAGTGCTTCCGTTTGGGCTTTTGGTGACGGCTTTGGTTGTTAGATTTATCGGGCAAAAGGTTTAAATTTGCCCGATAAGTTTTGTAAATTTCTAGGAGAGTGCGGTAGTTGCACTCTTGATATGCCTTATGAGGAGCAGGCTGAGTTTAAAAAAGATCTCATAAGGCGCGAATTTGAGCCGTTTTACCGCGGCGAATTTGAATTTTTCGCCTCGCAGAGGGCCGGCTACCGCACGAGAGCGGAGTTTGGAATTTGGCACGATATTTGGCATAGCGCGGTCGATCTAGCATACACGATGCACGGCTCCAAAACCAAGCGGATTATGATAGACGAATGCCCAAAAGTAGCCGATCCTATCGCAAATTTGATGCCGCGTTTGCTTGAAGCGCTTATGAAAAATCAAATTTTAAAAGAGAGGCTCTTTGGCGCCGAGTTTATCTCGTGCGCGAGCGGGATACTAGCGACGCTGCTCTATCATAAGCGTCTGGGCGAAGCCGAGCAGAGAGAGATAGAAAGCTTAGCGCGCGAGCTTGCCGGTCACCGCGTAACGATCGCTGCAAGAGCAAAGGGGCAAAAGCTGCTAAGCGGCGAGTTAAATTTGCGAGATAGCCTAAATATCGGCGGTAAAATTTACAAATTTACATTCGGCGATGGAGCTTTTATCCAGCCAAACACCGCCGTAAACGAAAAGATGGTCGCATGGGCGAAGGGCTGCGTAGAGCGCGGCGCGGATCTGCTCGAGCTTTACTGCGGACACGGCAACTTTACCGTCCCGATGGCGGAAAAATTTAAGCGCGTTTTGGCGACCGAGATATCCAAAAGCTCGATCGCAAATGCCCTTAAAAACTGCGAACTAAACGGCGTAGATAATATCAAATTTTTGCGAATGAGCGCAGAGGAGCTAATGAGCGCGTTTGGGCGCGAGCGCGAGTTTAACCGCTTAAGAGAGCTTGATATCTTTAGCTACGACTTCTCGCACGTTTTGGTCGATCCGCCGCGCGCGGGACTTGATGATAGCGTGATAAATTTCATCAAAAACTACGAAAATATCATCTATATCTCCTGTTCGCTGCAAAGTCTAAAACGCGATCTAGCGCAGCTTGCTCTAACACATGAAGCGGTTAAATTTGCCGTCTTTGATCAGTTTGCAAACACAGCCCACATCGAGTGCGGCGTGCTTTTAAGGAGTAAAAATGCCTAGCGACTTAAGGCAAATTTTATCTTCTGCTAAAAATATCGCGGTCGTGGGTCTTAGTCCGGATGAGAGCAAGCCTAGCAACGAGACGGCGAAATTTCTCATTGAGCGCGGCTTTAACGTATTCCCCGTCTATCCAAAATTTGATGAAATTTTAGGACGTAAGGTTTATAGAAATTTGACCCAGATAGACGAATGTATCGACATCGCCGTAATGTTTAGAAAGGGCGAGTTTGCTAGCGAGCTAGTAAAGGACGCCGTCAAAAAAGGCGTAAAAACGCTGTGGCTACAGCTGGGTATAACAAACGACGAAGCAGGCACGGTTGCTCGCGAAAATAGGATAAATTTTGTACAGGATAAGTGTATAAAAATCGAGCTTCAAAGACTTGATTAGGCTAAATTTGGCGGCAATGCGCGATTTTGAGGCGGCGCCGTAAACGTAGCAGATAACGGCAAAAACGAAAATATAAATAAAAATAAAGAAAACGTAAGCAAAAATACGGTAAATAAAATCGCGACAAAAAGCGATAAAAAGTAAAATTTAAACAAACGAAAGGCTAAAATGATCTCTCTAAATAAAATAATCCAAGCCAAGCGCACGATAAGCGGCTTTGTATACAAGACGCCGTTTGCCTACAGCGCGAAACTAAGCCTCGCAAGCGGTGCGCTCATCTACCTAAAAGAAGAAAACCTCCAGCGCACGGGCGCATACAAGATCCGCGGCGCGTATAATAAAATCGCAAATTTAAGCCCAAATGAGCGTAAAAAAGGCGTAGTCGCAGCAAGTGCGGGCAATCACGCCCAAGGCGTGGCTATCTCGGCGCGTGAGTTTAAAACGCCCGCTACTATCGTGATGCCCGAATCCACGCCGCTTTTAAAGGTGCTAGGCACCAAAGATCTAGGCGCCGAGGTTATCCTAAAGGGCGATAACTTCGACGAGGCTTACGCCTACGCCGTAGAGTACGCCAAGCAGCAGGGCATGAGCTTTATCCATCCGTTTGACGACGAGTACGTGATGGCCGGGCAGGGCACGGTGGGGCTTGAGATGCTTGACGATCTGGCCGAGCTTGAGACTATCATAGTACCGGTTGGCGGCGGCGGGCTAATCAGCGGCATATCAAGCTGCGTAAAGCAGGTAAATCCCGATATCCGCGTGGTCGCGGTGAGCGCAAAGGGCGCGCCTGCTATGTTTAACAGCTTTAGCGCTAAAAAAAGCATAAACTCAAAAAGCGTACGCACGATCGCCGACGGTATCGCGGTTCGTGACGCGAGCGAGACGACGCTGGCAAATATCCTAGAGTGCGTGAACGAGTTTGTACAGGTCGATGATGAGGAGATCGCAAACGCGATTTTGTTCCTGCTCGAGACGCAAAAGATCGTGGTCGAGGGCGCGGGCGCGGTCGGCGTAGCTAGTATCCTGCACAACAAGGTCAAATTTAAAGCCGGTGAGCGTATCGGCATCGTACTAAGCGGCGGAAACATCGACGTGCAGATGCTAAACGTCATCATCGAAAAGGGTCTCATCAAGTCCCACCGCAAGATGGCGCTACAAATCACGCTGATCGACAAACCCGGCGCACTCATGAGCCTAACCGATAGCCTAAAGATCGCTAGCGCTAATATCGTAAAAATCGACTACGACCGCTTCTCTACGAGCCTAGAGTACGGCGACGCTAATATCACTATCACTCTGGAAACCAAGGGTAAAGACCACCAAGAACTAATCAAAAAAGTGCTTAGAGAGCATGATTTTAAATTTATTCAGGTGTTTTAGGCGGTTAAATTTGAGCTTAAATTTAACGATTGTTTTAACGAATTTCGCTAAAATCGCCTTTTAAAGGAGCAAAGATGATAGATGTTACGAGCCTTATTTTAGCGATTTTGCTGGCGATTTGCGTATTTACGATTTTTAGATTTAATAAAGCCTTAAAGACCGCGCAAAAGCCTACTACTACGCAGATTAGCACCGAGATATCGCAGCTAAAATCCATCGGCGAGCTATCCGTTTTTCAGGTCTATAGCAAAGAGATCGTGACCAAGACCGACCATGCATTCGGCAACTTCGGCAAGGAGTATCTGCGCTGGCTGGTGAGCGAGAAAAAGCTCTCGATGATATTTGAGTTTGAGATAAATTTCATTTACGACCTAACGAGTCCGCGCCTAGAGATCGTAAACGTCGCGAGCGAGGAGTATCTCATCAAGATGCCGCCTTGCAAATACAAATTTTCGATCGCGAATATGAAATTTTACGACGAGAAAAACGGCAAATTTATCCCGTTTTTATTGCCTGATTCGTTAAACGGATTTTTCGGTAGCAGCTTTAGCGAGGAGGATAAAAACAGGCTCATCGAGGAGGCGCGCGCCGAGGTCGAAAAGATGTCAGTGCGCCTGATAAATCAGCTCCAGTCCAAGATCCACAAGTCTGCACGCGACACGCTAGAAGCGATCGCAAAGAGCTTCGGGGCTAGGGCGGTGAGGTTTGAGTTTAACGACGAT
>CAUSIL010000121.1:0-6179 GCA_963531395.1 uncultured Campylobacter sp. | reverse complement strand
CGCGACGCTATCGCGGCCGTCGGCCTTCCGGTCATCGAGGTACATATCAGTAACATCCACCGCCGCGAAGAATTTCGCCAAAAAAGCCTCATAGCGCCAGTAACTGCGGGACAGATCGTGGGCTTTGGGCCTGTGGGCTACCACCTAGCTATGATTGCGATGCTGCAAATTTTTGAGCAGATAAAAGCTATGAAAGCCGCAAGAGCGGGCGAAAAAGCGGAGTAAAACGAGGCAAAATTTGAAAAATTTTATCCTAAAGGACGAAAACGCCGTATTTCACGATTGCGGATACAGTTGCGACAACGCGATATTTTTAAGTCTCGCGGGGCGCAAATTTTTTCTCACCGATGCGCGTTATAGCATCGAGGCGCGCGAGCTTTGCAAAGATACCGAAGTGATCGAGGTCGAGCGAAATTTGATAAAAGACGCGCGGCTGTTTTTGCGAAAAATGGGTGTAAAGGAGCTTGTTTATAACCCGTACGATTTTAGCGCGGGCGAGTGGGGGGCGCTTAGCAAAGGGCTTGGGATAAGATTTAAGGCGCGGGCGAATTTTTCGCAAATTTCGCGCATAATTAAAACCGAAGACGAGATAAAAATTTTAAAGCAAGCGGCGCAGCTGGGTGCGGAAAGATTTGACGAATTTGCCGCGTTCGTGCGCGCCGAGGGCGAAGGCATGAGCGAAGAGGAGCTGTTTTTTAACGCCGAGCTCATTTTTAAGAAAAAAGGCGAGCTCGCGCTTAGCTTTTCGCCTATCGTAGCGATCAACGAAAACGCCGCAAAGGCGCACGCTCTGCCCGGTAAAAAGCGTTTGCGGCATGGCGATTTGCTCCTGCTTGACGCGGGAATTAAATTTAACCGTTACTGCTCGGATAGGACGCGCACGGCGTGCTTTGACGAAAATTTTAACTTCGGCAAGGAGCAAAATTTTAAAAACGCCAAACGGCAAGAAATTTACGAGATCGTAAAAGAAGCGCAAGCTCTAGCGATCGCGGCGGTAGAGCCCGGTAAAAAGGCGCGCGAGATCGACGCGGCGGCTAGGGATTTTATCGCAAGGCATGGCTACGGCGAGGCGTTTTTTCACAGCACCGGGCACGGCGTCGGAGTCGCTATTTACGAGCTTCCGTTCATCTCAAAGCGCGGAGATACCGTGATAAAAGAAGGGATGGTCTTTAGCGTGGAGCCCGGGATTTACTTGCCCGGCGAGTTTGGCGTGCGCATCGAGGACGTCGTGGTCGTGCGCGAAAACGGGGCTGAAATTTTATGAGAGTAGCGGGGGCGAGGCGCTTTAGCAAATGCCTCTTTTTCCCGAAGGTTTTTGATTTTAAACCCGGCTTTAAAAATAGCGTTATTTTGGGCCTTGGCGGCAATATCGGCGACGTGAAAAAGCGCTTTAATCGGCTGCATTTTAAACTTAGCCGCGACAGCAGGTTTCACGTCGTGGAAAACTCGGCTCTTCTCATCAACGAGGCGTTTGGGTTTAAGGAGCAGGCTGATTTTACAAACGCCGTAATGCTCGTGCAAACGAGCTTTGCCGCGAGGCAAATTTTAAAAATAACGGCAAATTTGGAGAAGCGTTTCGGACGCGTGCGAAGCTTTAAAAACGCGCCTAGAACGCTTGATATAGACATTTTGTATTTTAGCGGACGCAGTAGAAACGACGCGCGGCTGGCGCTACCGCATCCTGGCGCAAAAAACAGAATCAGCGTGATTTTGCCGCTTGGTACGATGAAGCGCGTTTATGCTTGCGGGATTAGAATTTGCTAAACTTGGGATTTTAATCTTTGGGTTTGCGAGCTCGGTTTTGAGCAAATTTATAAACTAAGCGAGATTTGGTCGCCGTTTTTGGCGATAAAAATAAATAGGCGAATTTTCGTTTAAATTTTTATCGGCAAAATAGCCGCGACGTCAAATACGAGCTAAGTTAAGTTTAGCCGCAAAGCATGAAAGTAGGCGAAACCTCGGAACGAAAACTGCTTGCGCGTAGGCGTTAAAATGTTAGAGTTTTGAGGTTTGGCGATAAATTATAGGTTAAGTTCGGTTTTGCGGGTAAATTTAAGAAAACTAATAAACGTAAAACAAAACCGCAAAAGCTAAGATGAAATTAGTCCGAAAAAGGCGGCTCGGACGATAAAACGTAACTGGGACGAAGGAGAGAAATTGGCGACAAAATTTTACACGTTTACCGGCGAGAGCAGTATGGAGGCTCTCAAAAAGGCACAAGACGAATGCGGCGAAAGGGCGATTTTGGTAACCACGAAGCAAATTCAGCCAAAGACGATAAACAAAAAGCCGCTTTACGAAATTTTGGTAAGCGTCGAAGAAGACCCTGCGGCAGAACCTAAAAAACGCCAGTCTCAAAAACAAAATTTAAAGGCCTACGAGGAGTTTTTGGATGCGCAAAAACCGCCCAAAAAAGCGCAAAAAGTAGCCTCAGGCGAAGAGTTTTTTTTGTCGCAAACTCCGCCTGCGGCTAAACCGGTTAGTATCCAGCCCGCTAAGATAGAGCCTAGCGACGCTCCTCAAAACGGCGAAGATATACTACTAAATATATCAAGAGCGGCTAAAGAAATAAGCCAAATCGCAAACCTGGACTCGCCGCCCGCGCGCCAAGAGCAAAACTACGATAAAAAAATAGATGAAGTCTCTAAGCAAGTAAGCGCGCTAAGCGAAAAGATAAATTTGATCGCAAATATGTTTTGGGAGGAGAAAACCGCAGCTAGAAACCATATCGCCATACCGCCTGAGTTTGCCGAGATTTATAAGGAAGCTAAAAATAGCGGGATGAAGGACGAGCATCTAGAGCAGATAATGAAAATAACCGTAGAAAACGTCCCGCCTCAGATGAAGGCCAGTCCGACTGCGGTAAAAAGGTATTTTAGCTCGCTGCTACGAAAGATGCTGCCTTGCAGGAGCGACGAATTTGACGGCAAACAAAAGATAATGATGCTAGTAGGCCCGACCGGAGTGGGTAAAACTACGACGCTAGCAAAGCTTGCCGCGCGTTTTGCCTACGGCGAGGGAAAGAGGGCAAAAACAGGCATAATAACGCTTGATACGTATCGTATCGGGGCGGTCGAGCAGCTGTTTCAATACGCTAAAATGATGAAGCTACCGATACTTGACGTCATAGAAGCCGATGATTTTAAAAATGCGCTAAAGCAGCTAAATCACTGCGACGTGATCTTGATAGATACCACCGGTAGCTCGCAATACGATAAGGAAAAGCTGGCTAGGCTAGAGACTTTTTTAAAGCGTAGCGATGCGGAAATAGACGTAAATTTAGTGCTTTCGGCCGGATCTAAGGTCGAGGATTTGCTAGAGGTTTATAATAGCTTTAGCTTCCTTGACGTGGATACTTTTATTTTTACCAAATTTGACGAGACGAAGATTTTCGGTAACGTATTTTCGCTAGTTTACGAAACTGGTAAGCCCGTTAGCTTTTTGTGCCTAGGTCAAGAGGTACCAGACGATATAATGGCCGCTAGGAGCGAATTTTTGGTCGATTGCGTATTGCAGGGCTTTAATAAGGACAAAAAATGAATAACCAAGCCCAAAAGCTACAAGATATGGTGAGCGCCAGAACTAGGGCTAAAAATACTAAATTTATAGCCGTAACGAGCGGAAAGGGCGGGGTGGGTAAAAGCACGATAAGCGCAAATTTAGGCAACGTCCTAGCTAAAAGCGGCTACAAGGTCGCGCTTTTTGACGCAGATATCGGCCTAGCTAACCTTGACGTTATCTTAAATGTGCGCGCGGGGAAAAATTTGTTGCACGTATTAAAAGGCGAGTGCTCCTTAAAAGATATTTTGATCGAGATAAAGCCGAATTTAACGCTTATTCCAGGCGAAAACGGCGCAGATATACTTAAATTTAACAATCAATTTTTATACGAACGGTTTTTTGACGAGTCGCGCAGTCTGGACGAGCTTGACTTCGTAATCATAGATACGGGAGCCGGTATAGGCAAAAATAACGACTTTTTCCTCGAAGCGGCTGACGAGATAATAGTAGTTACGATGCCAGATCCCGCAGCTATAACCGATGCTTACGCCGTGATTAAAATGACGGCTAAACAAAAAGACGACTTTTTAATGGTTTTTAATATGGTAAGAAACGAAAAAGAGGCCGCTAGAATTTTCGAGCATATAAAAAAGGTAGCGCAAGCAAATATCAAAGATGCTCCGAGGCTCGAATTTTTAGGCTATATCAGCGAGGATAAGGACGTATCTAGGAGTATAAAATACCGCACGCTTTTTACCGACGATAACGAGACGGGTCCTGCTAGCGAGCAGATGAAACAGATAGCATCAAGGCTTCTTAAAAAATTGGAACAAAAAGTGCTTGATACGGGTACGATAAGCAGTTTTAGCGCGTTTTCTAGGCGTTTGCTGGAACAAATTTAAATTTTAGGATTTGATTTTGAGAGCTGAAAATTTTATAGCGTTTTTTACGGTTTGCGGATTTTTTGCCGGCGTGGTTTTCTCGGCGCTAAAGCTTAACGAGCCTTTGGAGATGATTATGTATACTTTCGCTATCACGCTTTTTTTTCATCTCTTGATCCATATTATTATCATAAACTATGTCGATATCACGCTTAAAAAGCCTTTTGATAAGGACGAATACGAAAAGCGCTCCGATTATCTAGTCTCGGAGCTCGGGCTTAGAGAAAAGCGTATGGATACTATTTTGGGTCAGCTTGGCAGCGAACGCGTCCTAATAAAGCAGACCTTGGGTAGGGGCGACGAAAGCAATGCAAAAGCAGCCTAATCCCTACGCCCAAACGATAAAAAAAGAACAAGACGATATCGTACTGGCTTATACGCCGGCGCTTAGAGCTATGGCGTTTAGATTAAAGGAGCGATTGCCGGCTCATATCGACGTTAGCGATTTAATGGGTGCCGGGCTTGAGGAGATGGTTAGGCTATCTCGTAAATACGACAAAGAGCGAAACGACTCGTTTTGGGGATATGCGCAAAAACGAGTTTACGGCGCTATGCTTGATTTTTTACGCGGGCTTGACGTGGTTAGTCGCGCAGATCGTACTTTGGTTAAAAATATCGACGCATTGGTAAACGAATACTTTAATAAATTCGAGCGCGAGCCCGAGGACGAGTATCTAGCCGCTATGCTTGAAGAAAGCGTGGAAAAGATAAGAGAGGCTAGAAACGTAAGCGCCGTCGTCGGCGTGCTTAGTATCGACGATCAGATGGAGCTTATGAGCGAGGAAAATACGTTTGAGCGAGTGGAGAGAGAAGATCTGATAGAAAAGATAACTCAAATTTTAAACGAGTTCGAGGAGCGCGACCAGCTCATCGTTCAGCTTTATTATTATGAGGAGCTGAGTCTAAAAGAGATCGGCGAGATCTTGCAGATATCAGAGGGGCGCATCTCTCAGATACATAAGCGTTTAATGGAAAAAATAAGAAAGAAACTCGAAGGTAAATAATGGCGGATATTTTAAGTCAAGAAGAGATAGACGCGCTACTAGAAGTCGTAGACGACGAGGAGGCGAGTGAGTCTATAGGTGAAGGCGGCAAAGAAGAACAGCGTCAAGTAATAATCTATGATTTCAAGCGCCCAAATCGCGTCAGTAAAGAGCAACTACGCGCAATAAAGGGCATTCACGACAAGCTAGCGCGAAATTTAGCGTCTCAAATCTCAAGCGTTATGCGTAGCATCGTAGAAATTCGTCTGCACAGCGTAGATCAGATGACTTACGGCGAGTTTTTGATGAGTTTGCCAAGTCCCACTAGCTTTAACGTTTTTTCTATCAAGCCGCTTGACGGCAACTGCGTTTTAGAAATAAACCCAAGCATCGCATTTCCTATGATAGACCGCTTGCTAGGCGGCAACGGCGAGGGCTTTGAGACTAGCAGGGAGCTAACCGATATAGAGATAAATTTGCTCGATGCGATCTTAAGGATGATAATGCAGCGCCTAAAGGAAAGCTGGGCTACGGTGACTGATATGTATCCAAACGTAGAGGCGAAAGAAAGCAGTCCAAACGTCGTGCAAATCGTCAGCCAAAACGAGATCGTGATAATGGTCGTGATGGAGATCATAGTCGGTAACTCAAGCGGTATGATAAATATCTGCTATCCGGTTATCTACCTAGAGCCGATTTTAAGCCGCCTAGCTAACCGCGATATAATGCTAGGCGAAACGAGCGCGAAAAAGAG
>CAUSIL010000120.1:0-6181 GCA_963531395.1 uncultured Campylobacter sp. | reverse complement strand
AGCCTCGGGCGAGAAATTTTTAAATTTAGCCTTTATCATTTTTATGATTTCATCTAGCTGATCCGCGCCATAGAATGTCGGAGTGCCGCCGCCAAAGTGCATTTGCAGCACGGGCGCTCTCGTATCGAGGTTTGCCGCTAGCAGATCGAGCTCTTTTTGCAGATACTCCATATAGCGCGTTTTGCGGTCCTCTTTGCTCGTATAAATCACGTTGCAACCGCAAAAATAACAGGCGCTGCGGCAAAACGGCAGGTGCAAATAAAGCGAAAGCGGGCGCGAGGCGTCGCGGTTTTTTAGCTCCCGCAGGTAGTCCTCGTAGCTAAATTTATCGCTAAACTCGGGTGCAGTCGGATAGCTCGTGTATCGCGGTCCCGGGCGCGAATACTTCACGTAAGCGTCAAAATCTATCATAGCGTTTTATTCCTAGCATTTTTCATTAAATTCTGCATATCGACGAACAGATTGGGATGCTGCTTTTTGATATCCTTTACCAGTTTTTCCAAATTTACGTCGATGCTTTTTTTCTTTTTGCTTTTTGCGGCGATCTTGCGTATCTCGTCCATCGCCACGACCCAAACGTCTGCAAAATCTATCGGCACGTTCTGCCAGATCGTCTTTTCAAGCCTTAGCTCGAAATTTTCCTTTTGGACGTTGCGGTAGGCTTCGATGAGCTGCGAGAGCGATTTTAACGAAACCATCGTGTGCAAATTTTGATTTTCGTCAATGCCAAACCAAGGCTCCACTCCGTCCCACGAGCCGCTTTTTAGACTGAGGCTCATTTGATTAGGATCGCTTGTCGGCACGATCTCAAATATCGTTTTTTCGCCCTCTTTTATCCCAAGCTCGCCCGAAATTTCGTCGATTTTTTCGTATGTTTTTTGTAGATTTTTTTCTTTCATTTACTTCCTTAACTTACCCGTTTCTGCGGCGATCGAGCCAAACCATCACGCCTTTTTGCGCGTGCAGTCTATTTTCCGCCTCGGCAAAAATCTCATCCGCATGCGCTTCAAAAACCGCCTCGCTCACCTCGTATCCGCGGTAGGCAGGCAAGCAGTGTAAAAATATCGCTCGCGGCGTGGCTAATTTCATCAAATTTTCATCCACGCAAAAGCCCGCGAAGTCTTTTAGGCGTTTTTCTTTTTCCGCCTCTTGCCCCATCGAGACCCAAGTATCGGTAGTGACGACGTTAGCGCCCGATACGGCTTCTTTTACGTCCTGAGTTAGATAAATTTTAGCTCCCGAAATTTGAGCGTTTTTCATCGCTAAATTTACTATATCAGCGTCCGGCTCGTAGTCCTTTGGCGTAGCGATCCTTAGCTCAAAGCCTAGCTTGCTAGCTAGCATCAGCCACGAGTGAGCCATGTTGTTGCCGTCACCCACGAATGCCGCTTTTATCTCGTCTATTTTTAGTCCGCATTCGACCGCCGTCATGAGATCGGCCATCAGCTGCGCGGGGTGAAATTTATCGCTAAGTCCGTTTATCACGGGTACGCGGCTAAATTTGGCAAGCTCCTCTAACGTCTCGTGGCGATTTACGCGAGCCATGATAAGATCGCACATTCGCGAGATCACGCGCGCGGTGTCTTTTATCGGTTCGCCGCGCCCGATCTGGATGTCGCTTGAGCTCAAAAACAGCGCGTGACCGCCAAGCTCGTTCATCCCTACATCAAAACTCACGCGCGTTCTGGTCGAGCTTTTCTCAAATATCATCGCCAATTTTTGATCTTTGAGATACGGCTTAAAATCTCGCGTCTTTGCCTCTTTTTTTATCTGCAAACCCAAAATTAAAATTTCGATGATTTCGTCTTTGCTAAAATCGTTTAACGTCAAAAAGTGCCGCATTTTGCCCCCTTAAAATCCCAAATTTGCCCATAAAATTTACAAGGCGAAGTATCGCGAGATGATTTTTCGAGTTTTGAAGCAAAATTGAGCGTGCGCTAGGCATATAGCCTGCGGAGCGAAAATTTTGCGAAATCTCGGAAAAGCGCTCGCGAGACGAGCCGCTAGCCCCTTAAAATTTGAGCGGCTTCTTTAGCATGATAGCTTATTATCATATCCGCCCCCGCCCTCTTAAACCCAACGAGCGTCTCCATCATCACGCGCTCATAGTCGATGACGCCCGCTTTTGCCGCAGCTTTTAGCAGGGCGTACTCGCCGCTCACGTTATACGCGCAGATCGGCAGTCTCGTCGCTTCGCGCAGATCGCGGATGATGTCTAGATACGCAAGGGCGGGCTTTACCATCAAGATATCGGCGCCTTGCGCCTCGTCTTCTAGGCTCTCACTCACGGCTTCTAGGCGGTTTGCGCTATCCATCTGGTAGCTTTTTCTATCGCCGAAACTCGGCGCGCTCTCGGCTACGTCGCGAAACGGCCCGTAGTACGCCGAAGCAAATTTGGTCGAATACGCCATAATCGGTAAATTTTCATATCCGCTCAAATCCAGCGCCCCGCGCAAAGTAGCGATGATGCCGTCCATCATGCCGCTTGGAGCGATCATATCGGCTCCGTTTTTGGCGTGGATTAGCGCTTGTTTAGCCGAGATCTCCAGAGTCGCGTCGTTATCGACGGTCTGGTGGACATGGTCTAGGATGCCGCAGTGACCGTGATCTGTGTACTCGCAAAAGCAAAGATCGGTTATCACGACTAGATCAGGAAATTTATCCTTTATCGCTCGCAGCGCGGTCGCTATGATGCCGTCATCGCTTAGAGCGTCGCTGCCTACGCTATCTTTTAGGCTAGGGATTCCAAACAATATAACCGCTTTTATGCCTAAATTTCGTACGATTTCGCACTCTTTTAAAATTTCGTCCAAACTCATCTGAAAGACGCCCGGCATCGAGCTTATCTCTTTTTTCACGCCCTTGCCTTCGACGACGAAAAGCGGGTAGATAAAATCGCTCGCCGCAACGCTAGTTTCGCGCACCATCTCTCTGATCGCGGGATTTATCCTGAGCCTTCTAAAACGTTTAAACATAATTTTCCTTTTACTTCGCTACAATTTACGCTTAGTGTAACATAATAGGAGTTAAAAATTTATGAATATCGAGCTTTCAAATACGGCGAATTTACCCTCTCGTTTCGGGACGTTCGAGATAAAGGCGTTTAAGGAGGGCGAGAAGGAACATTTAGCGATTTACAAAAAACCTTTCGGCGAGGTCGTAAACGTCCGCATCCACTCCGAGTGCCTAACGGGCGATGCGATCGGTAGCCTCAAGTGCGACTGCCGCGACCAGCTAGAGGCCAGCCTAAAATACATCGAGGAGTACGGCGGCATGGTGATTTATCTACGTCAAGAGGGGCGAAATATCGGCCTACTAAACAAAGTAAACGCCTACCACCTGCAAGATGAGGGCCTTGACACCATCGAGGCAAATCACCAGCTAGGCTTTAAGGCCGATGAGCGCACGTACGAGATCGTGGATTTTATCTTAAAGCACTTCGGCATCGAAAAGATAAATTTGCTAACCAATAACCCCAAAAAACTGTCGGGGCTAAAATGCGTGCAGATCGTCTCTCGCGTACCGATCGTGATACACGCGAACAAATTTAACGAAAACTACCTGCGCGTGAAAAAAGAGCAGATGGGGCATATGCTAGATGAAAATTGACCTGCCGAGGGATTTTGACGCGCAAACGGCGAAATTTAGCGAGATTTTGGCTAAATTTAACCGAGTGCACAGCCTAACTAGCTACAAAAATTTAAACGAGCAGATCGCCGATAGCATAGCTCCGCTTGAAATTTTCCCGCAAATTGCGGGCGCTAAAACGGCGATTGATGTGGGCAGCGGAGCGGGCTTTCCCGCGATATTTCTCGCGATAATTTTAAGGGAGTGTGAGTGGCATCTCTTTGAACCAAGCCCGAAAAAATCGGCGTTTCTAAGCTACGTCAAGGCCGAGCTAAATTTAGCAAACGTCCGCGTAAAATCTTGCAAGATCGAGGACGGCGAGCCCTTTACGGCGCAGCTAATCACGAGTCGCGCGCTGATGAAAACGAAAGATCTTTTGCAAATTTGCAACGGCTTTTTTGACGCCCAAACTCAAATTTTACTCTACAAAGGAAGCAGCGTACAAAGCGAGCTAGAGGGGCTCAATGCTCAAATTTACGGGCGCGGCAACCGAAATTACGTACTTATAAAGGGCGGCGATGTTATTTAAAATTTTAGCTTTTTTAGCGGTTTTAATCGCGATTTATATGATATTTTTTAAAACCCGCGTCAAAAGAGGCGTAAAAGGCGGCGCAAAAAAAGAAGACAAAGAGGCCCAAAATTTCGTCGAATGCAAAAAGTGCGGCACCTTTATAGAGGCCAAAGACGCCGTAATAAGCGGCGGCGGATATTTTTGCGAGGACTGCATAAAGGATAGAAAATGAAACTAATCGGCCACGAGCTAGTGGCGTATGAGCCGCTGTTTTGGCGCGAAAACGTAGAGCAGATAGAAGTCGGCAAGCAAAATTTGTTTAAATTTGACGCAGCCTCGATAAAGCGCGCGCAAAAACTCGGCGCCCAGTTTAGCGTCGAAGCTGAAAATCTAAACGAAATCATCGTCGCAAACGCGGCCGGAGCGAAATTTATCGTCGTACACCACGAGCTTGCAAGCAAAGCGTCAAAGCTAGCGCAGGATTATCTGTTTGACGCTCAAATTTGCGTCGTTATTGGCGGCGAAAACGAGCTAGCCGCGCTTAGCGAGACTGGCGCGGACGCCGCGATATTTAAAAGCGCCGTAGTAGGCAAGGATAAACGGTGATAAAATTTCCGCCGCTATATCTAAAATTTTTAGAAGATCTCGGAGACGAGGAGTGCGTGGACGTTTTTAACGAAGCGGGTGCGGGTGCGTATCTATACGGGCGCGCGTCTCTAGCCGAGCGAAACGAAACGTACGAAGTGGCGCTTTACGAGCCCAATTTTTATATGATAGGCCAAGACGGCGACCTTGGATTTTTCATAAAATTAAACTCGGACGATGCGATTTATCTAAACGATCTAGGCGCGCTAGGCTCGGCTCCGATGTGCCTAGCGGAGAAAGATATTTTTGCCTTTATCAAAAAGATAAAAGACGGCGGCGAGATATTTTCGTAAAATTTTACGAGCAAAGGAAACAAATGGAACTTTTTAAAACCGCATTTTTGATGACCGTGCTGATGTTGCTTTTCGTAGCCGTGGGCGGCGCTATAGGCGGCACTAGCGGCATGCTGGTAGCATTTTTAGTTGCGCTTGGGATGAATTTCTTTTCGTATTTTTTCTCGGACACGCTCGTGCTCAAGCACTACCGAGCCGTACCCGTAGACGAAGCGCACGCGACGGGGCTTTATCAGATCGTGCGCGAGCTTTGCGCGAAGGCAAATTTGCCGATGCCAAAGATCTACATCATCCCAGAATCCGTACCAAATGCCTTTGCCACGGGTCGCAACCCGAGCCACGCCGCGGTAGCCGTGACTGAGGGACTGCTAAATATACTAAACAAAGACGAGATCGAGGGCGTACTAGCTCACGAGCTAAGCCACGTGCGCCACTACGACATCCTAACTGGCTCTATCGCGGCGGTATTTGCGGGCGCGATCGCGATACTGGCGAATTTCGCGCAGTTTGGCGCGGCGAATCGTCAAGGCAAGCAAAATCCGCTAATGCTAATCGCTCTAGCCGTCATCATGCCGCTAGCCGCCACGATCATACGCATGGCGATCTCGCGGGCGCGGGAGTTTGAGGCAGATAGGGGTGCCGCGATGATAACGGGCAAGCCTCAGCACCTAGCCGGCGCGCTGCGCAAGCTCGAGGAGTACGCGCGCGGACGCGTGATGGCAAACGCCGACGAACAAAGCGCGCATATGTTTATCGTTAATCCATTTAGCGGCGTAAAAAGCGCTCTGGGCTCGCTGTTTCGCACGCACCCGAGCACCCAAGATCGCATCGCTGCGCTAGAAAATTTACGCTCGCAATTAGAAGGCGAAAACGGCGTGAAAGAGTATTTTAGAAAGTAAATTTGACGGGCAAATTTAAGCGCAGGTCTTGCCGTTAAATTTAAGCGCCGAGGTTAAATTCGCGCGAGTAAAATTTAAGCGGCAAAATCGTATAAACTCAGGTTTTTTACGTACTAAATTAAGACTTTAATTCGGTCTAATTTGGGCTAAATTTACGGTTTTTCGCGTTTGCGAATTTACGAATTTTCGCTGCGATTTTTCTCGCG
>CAUSIL010000119.1:0-6257 GCA_963531395.1 uncultured Campylobacter sp. | reverse complement strand
CGTCAGCGTCGCGCTCTCGCCTGTCGTGCCTACGGGTACGACCGCGTCGATGCCGTTTGCGATTTGTCTTTTGATTAACTTTTCATAACCGATTTCGTCTAGTTTACCGTCTTTAAAAGGCGTAATCAACGCCGTCATAGCGCCCGTTATTGCTTTTTTATTCACTTTTTTCCTTTCTTAGGATGATCGTCGTGGATTTTTCTTTTCTCGCGTATTTTTTGCAAATTTCGTTTAGATCGGCCGGTTTTAGCGCGGCTGTTTTTTCAGGCAGCTCAAAAAGCGGCTTTATATCGCCTCTAACGAGATATCCGCCGTATAAATTCGCCACCTTCGACGCGCTATCTAGCGAGTAAATGAGATCGCTTTTTAAGCTATTTTTTATCTTAGTTATCTCGTCTTCATCGATTTTTTGCGTTTTTGCGTTTTCTAGCACTCGCCAGATCTCGTCCTCTACGGCCTCTGCCTTGACGCCTGGATTACAAACGGCAAGCACTATGAGCAGGCTTTCGTCAATGTTGCTCATATTATAGACGTCCACGCTGTTTACGAGGCACTTTTCGTCTATCAAAACGCGTTGTAAAACCGAGCTTTGTCCGCTGCCTAGATACTCCGCTAGCGCGCCTAACGCAGGCTGATCCTCGTGATTAAACGGCGGGATCTTAAAGGCAAGCGCCAGCATCTCTACCTCGCTATCCTTGTAAATTTCAGCTCTTTTTGCGCCGTTTTGCTCAGGCTCGATGCAGTGCAACTTAGGTAGCGGTTTTTTGTTTTTTATATTTTCAAAGTGCTTTTTACCTAGCTCAAACGCGCTTTTTTTATCGATATCGCCGCTGATTAGTAGGATCGCGTTTTGCGGCTGATAGTACGTCTCGTGAAATTCTTTTATATCCTCTATGCTCCAGTTTCTGATATCGCCGATAAAGCCGATCGGAGTCCAGTGGTACGGGTGATAACTAAAAGCGACGTTAAAGAGCGTAAAGTACAAAAAGCCGATCGGAGAGTTGTCCGTGCGCCATCTGCGCTCCTCGGTCACGACGTCGCGCTCGGGCTGAAATTCTTTATCTTTTAGGCTCAAATTTTCCATTATATCGGCATAAAGCCTAAGAGCTTCGTCTAGGTTGCCTTTTGAGCATTTGACGAAATAATGCGTATAATCAAAGCCCGTGCTAGCGTTATTTACGCCGCCAAAACCCTTTACGATTTCGTCAAATTCGCCCGCTTTCATATTTTTCGTGGATTTAAAATTTAGATGCTCTAGCATGTGCGCGATGCCGCTTTTGCCCATGGTTTCGTTTCGCGAGCCCACGCGGTAAAACACGTCCACGCTGATGACGCTAGAGCCCTTGCTAGCGGGGATGTGATAGATCTCAAAGCCGTTTTTGAGCTTTGTTTTGGAGTATTTTATAAGCATAAATTTCCTTAAATTTTGTTTTTTATATCGCAGCCCACCGCTTCGCTAATCGAGGCGAAATTATCCTCTTTTAAAAGCTTTAAAATACCTTCGTTGATCTGTTTTGCGATGTTTGGGCCTTTAAATATAAAGGAAGTGTAAATTTGAACCAAATTTGCGCCCGATTTTATGCGTGCGTATGCCTCCTCGGCGCTGTCTATGCCGCCGCTTGCGATCAAAACCGTCTTGCCGTAAAGCTCGCTAGCCACCGCGCTAAAAAGCTCGCGCGAGCGTCTAGCTATAACCTTGCCGCTTAGTCCGCCGAAATTTTGTAAATTTGGAGATTTTGATAACGAATAATCCACGCTCGTATTATTTACGATTACGCCTTTCGCGCCGCTTTCGACGGCCGTTTTGCAGATCTGCACGGCCTTGTCGTCGTCCATATCGGGCGCTATTTTAAAGATTATCGGCTTTTTTGCGATCGGCGATAGGCGCGCAAATAGGTCTTTTATAAAGCTTTCTTCTTGCAGTTCGCGTAGGTTTGGTGTGTTTGGCGATGAGACGTTGATGACGAAGCAGTCGCAAATTTCGTTAAATTTAGCGACTAAAATTTCATAGTCTTTTATCGCTTCTTCGTTAGGAGTGATTTTGTTTTTACCAATGTTGGCAAAAAGCGGTATTGCAAACGGATAGAGCGTACCGACGCGCGCGCCAAGTGCGTCTGCGCCCTCATTGTTAAAGCCCATCGCGTTTTGGATACTCTCTTCTTCGATAAGGCGAAAAAGGCGCGGTTTTGCGTTGCCCTCTTGCGCTTTTGGCGTCACGGTGCCAAACTCCACGTGCCCAAATCCAAGCGCTGCTAGCGGGCGTAACATGGTGGCGTTTTTGTCAAATCCGCCGGCGATTCCTACTGGGTTTAAAAAGCTAGTTCCCAGCAAATTTTGCGAAAGAGCCGCGTCCGTGACGACGCAGTTTTTGGCGACGATGCTATAAAGTCCTGGAAATACGCAGTCTGAGATACTTAGCGTTTTTTCGACGATTTTGTGAGCGGTTTCGGGGTCAAATTTAAAAAATATGGATTTTAGCGTTTCGTAATTCAAATTTTATCCTTAAATTTTGAGCGATTTTATCAAATTTAGGCTTAAACAAGGGCTTCGCCTTTTAGTTTCGCGTAAATTTCGCAGCTCTTGCTAAGCGCCTCGTCGGTATCAAATCCGACCACTTTTCCGCCGCTGATAACGGCGATCTTATCGGCATTTTGCACCGTGCTTAGGCGGTGCGCGATGATAAATATTATCTTTTCTTTTTGTAGATTCGCGATGGCTTTGGTTATCTGCTGTTCGCTTTCGTTATCTAGGGCGCTCGTGGCCTCGTCAAATATCAAAATTTGCGGGTCGTCGTAGAGAGCGCGGGCGATGGCGATACGCTGACGCTGGCCGCCCGAGAGATTGGTGCCAAATTCATTTAGCACCGTCTGCGCGCCCTGGGGTAAATTTGCTACGAAATCATACGCGTTTGCCGTTTTTAGCGCGAGCTCGACCTTAGCTTCGTCGTATTCGCGGCCGTAGGCGACGTTGTTTGCGACCGTGTCGTTAAAGATATAGACGCGCTGGGTCACTAGGCCGATATTTTGTCTAAGCGAACCGAGATCGAAATTTTTGATATTTTCGCCGTTTATCTCGATCGCTCCGCCGTTTGCGTCGTAAAATCTCATGAGTAGATTTACAACCGAGCTTTTTCCGCCGCCGCTACTGCCCACGAGTGCTACGGTTTGGGATTTGCTTGCACTTAGATTTATGCCTTTTAGCACTTCATTACCCTCGTAGTTTAGCCTGACGTCTTTAAAATTTATCAAATTTATTTCAGCCGGCACGGGCTTGTCGCCGCTTAAAATTTGAGGCTCTTTATCAAGTAGCTCAAAGGTTCGCTCAGCTGCGACCACGGCGTCTTGCATCTTGTTGTAAAGGCCTGAAATGCGTTTAATAGGCGTATAAAGCATAAAAAGCGCGGCATTAAAAGATGAAAAACCGCCTATAGTCATATTGCCGTCTATAACTTCCTTGCCGCCTATTATAATGACGATCGCCATACCGATACTACCGATAACTTCTAAAATAGGGCTAACAAGCTCATTTACTTTTACGCTTTTTATGCTTAATCTAAAAAATTTGCTATTTTCGACTTTAAATTTATCATGTTCAAATGCTTGAGCGTTATTGGCTTTTATGATTTCGATGTTTGTAAAAATTTCGCTTAACTTTGATGTGATGTCTGAATTTTTTTCTTGTGAAGCACGGGAAATCTTTCTCATTTTTTTAGCAAGTACAGACAATGGATAGGCAGCCAATGGCAAAATCACTAAAGCAAAAAAAGCAAGACGCGGATTTTGATAAATTACTAGGCCGACAAGTCCTATTATAGTAATAGCTTCACGCGTCATCTCAGGAATCATAGAGCTAACGATACTTCTAATACGGTCGATGTCGTTGATATTTCGGCTTATTAGCTCACCCGTGCGGTAGTCGTTAAAAAACTTCATATCCAAATTTAGCAGGTTTTTTAGCAGTTTCTCGCGAAATCTCCTCACGATATCCTGCCCGATATATGCCGTAAAATACGCTTGTAAAAACGATCCGAGCCCTTTACAAAAATAAATCATAACAAGCCAAAATGGAACGATATATAAAAGGCTCTGATTTTTTTCTACAAAAATTTTATCCAAAACAGGCTGTATTACCCACGCTGTACCCCAAGAGCCGCCTGCTGCCATTAACATGCCAAGTATAGCTATAACAAACTGCACCTTGTAATCAATAAAATAGGGCGCAAACCGCCGCAAAACCTCTTTTAGGCTCATCTGCTTCATATTTTTTCCCACATGCAGCCCTCTGGCGTATCCATGAGGCTGATGCCGTTTGCGGCTAGCATATCGCGGATTTTATCCGATAGCTCGTAGTTTTTGGCTTTTTTGGCTTCATTTCTTTGATTTATCAGATCTTCGATATAGGCTCGCTTCTCGTCGCTCACGCCAAACTGAAAATACTCAAATACGTCCACTTGCAAGATGCCTAGCACGCGAGCTATCAGCTCTAAATTTGCCGCGATTTCGCCTTTTTTGGCTTTGTCTTTAGGGTTTGCGTCTAGCTCGTCGTTTGCGCTGCGGACGAACTCATCTACGCTAGCAAGGGCTTTTGAGGTGTTTAGATCATCGCTCATCGCGGACATAAACTCGCTCTTAAATTTCTCGTTCACGCTCAAATTTGCCGCGACGCCAAGAACTCGTTTTTTTAGACGGTAAATTTTATCTAGGCGCTTTTTTGCGGCGTTTAGATCATCTTCGCTAAAGTTAAAATTCGCTCTGTAGTGGCTAGAGATCAGATAAAATCTCACCGCCTCGCCCAAATTTCGCTCTAGCGCGTCTTTAACGAAAAAGCTATTTCCGAGGCTCTTGCTCATTTTTTCGTTATTTACTTGGATAAATCCGTTGTGTAGCCAGTATTTAGCCAGACTCTTGCGCTCGGCGCAGCGGCACTGCGCAGCCTCGTTTTCGTGGTGAGGAAAGAGCAGATCAAGCCCGCCCGCGTGGATATCTATCTCAAATTTTTCGCCGCTAGAGAGGTGCTTTTTTATCATCGCGACGCACTCGGTATGCCAGCCTGGACGCCCCCTGCCAAACGGACTTTCGTGCCATTTCTCGTCAAATTTCCACAGCACGAAGTCTTTTTCGTCTTTTTTTTCGTCGCTACTAGCTACGCGAGCGACGTTTGCTTCGGTGTCAAATTTACCGCTAAGGCTCAGATACTCCGCGTCTTTTGCGGTGTCAAAATATATGCCGTCGCCTGCGATCTCGTAAGCAAAGCCGTTTTTTAGTAATATTTCGATGTACTCTATCATCTCTTTGAGCGTCTGCGTCGCTTTTGGCTTTACATCAGGCTCTAGTACGTTAAGCGCGCTCATATCGCGCTCGTAGCTTGCGATGTATCTATCCGTGATCGCTTCTAGACTCTCGCCGCTCTCGCTCATTTTCTTTAAAATTTTATCGTCGATGTCGGTGTAGTTTCGCACAAATTTGACCTTGTAGCCAAGCTCGCTTAACGTGCGCCTAAGCAGATCAAAGCTAATCGCGCTTTTAGCGTGTCCTAAATGCGCGTCGTCATAAACCGTCGGCCCGCAGACGTAAATGCGCACGAAGTCGCTTTTTACGGGCTCAAATTCTACTTTTTTTCTCTTTACGCTATCAAAAATTTGCATCTAAAAATTTCCTTAAAAATATCAAAATCACTGCTTCCAAAACCAAAACTGCGCTTAAAAGCGTTATTTTTTTAGGCTCAATTATAGCTAAAAATTTCCTTATCCCAAAAAATTTGACGTTTAAAGCTAGCGTCAAAAACCCGCCCAGCGAGCTAGCAAGCGCTAATCCGAACGCGCCATAAATTTGCATCAAAGCAACAGCCAAAACGAGGTTAAAAACAAGCGTTATAACAGCTATTTTGGAGGCTAGCTTTTGCTGTAAATGCGCATAAAGCCAAAGCGAAAAAAGTTTGGCAAGCCCAAAGGGCAAAAGTCCGATCATATAGGCGGCCAAAACGCTTGCAGTCGCTGACGTATCGGATGCCGTGAAGCTTCCGCGCTCAAAAAGCAGCTTGATGATGGGCTGGGCTAAAACGATGCCGCCGATGGCTGCCGCAAAGAGCAGAAAATATAAAATTTCAAAGCTTTTTCGCATCCATTTTAGAGCTTCGGCTTCGTTACCGGCCTTGATCTGGCGCGTGATTTTAGGAAAAAGCGCGGTAGAAAGCGCGATCGCAAATATCGCTAAAGGCAGCTGAAAAATGCGGTTAGCGTAGAAAAGATAGCTGATCGA
>CAUSIL010000118.1:0-6301 GCA_963531395.1 uncultured Campylobacter sp. | reverse complement strand
TTTCGCGACCTGTTTTTATTCGGCAGAGACGTTGCGACGAAGGGCGCGTTTTATGGCATGATAATCGCTACGCTCATCGTTTTCGTGCTGATGCTAAACGGCTACGTCGGCAAGGTTACGAATTTCTCGCCTGCGGTCGCGATCGGAGCGTTTTTATTCGGTTTCGGCATCGTATTTGCGGGCGGCTGCGAGTGCGGCTGGACATATAGAGCCACTGAGGGGCAGCTGCACTTTATGATCGTGGGCGTCGCAAACGTCGTAGGAACCATGGTGTTAGCCCTTAGCTACGATCTCATCCCGGCATGGATCAAAGACGGCCCGAAAATCCAGCTTTTAGAGGTATTCGGTCCGCTGGGCGGCTTAGCGGTAAATTTATGTTTATTCGTTTCGGCGCTACTGCTGGTGTTTATCTACAAACGAAATTTCTTCGCCAAAGGAGGCTACTAAGATGCACGAAGACGATTTTGAAATAAGCTATACGCTCGATATCCTAGGCGAGGCTTGCCCGATGCCCGCCGTCGCTACGCTAGAAATCCTGCCGAAAATGAAAAGCGGCGAGGTGCTAGAAGTGCTTTGTGACTGCCCGCAGGCGATAAACTCGATCCCTTACGACGCGAGAAACAGGGGCTTTGAAGTGCTTAAAATCGAGCAAGACGGCCCGACGCTTAGATTTATCATCAAAAAGCCTTAATTTAAATTTCGGCGCGGCGCAGGGTTTTGACGCGCCTTGCTCTATTTTGCTACGGCGGGCGGGTAAATTTGCCGCTTGCAAAGTAAATTTTGCTCGATCGGTCGCGTTTTGCTTATCTTGCGCGCTTAAATTTGTGATTCGTGCGGCGCTTTGCGTTGCCGTTTTCGTCATACCGAAAATTTACCTGCCGCGCGTATTTCGTACTTTTGCGTTTAAATTCGCAACCCGGAAAAACTCGGAGCAAATTTAAAGCGCGAAATTTGAAAACTAAAACCGACTCCGCTTTGCCAAAGCGCCGAAATTTCCCAATTTATCTCGCGGCGGCTAAATTTAAACCGGCGCATTTTCGTATCTTGCTAGCGCTAAATTTAGCCGCAAATTTACTCAAATTTACTTCGCCAGTTCAAAAATCGCTTTGATATTTTCCTTCGCGTAGAGCTTGTCTTTGCGCCAGTTTACCGCGTAGTCGTGGGCTAAATTTACCACCTCGTCTAGAGTCTCACCCTCTATGCCGACGGCTTTTAGGCTAACCGGAGCTCCGATTTTGTTAAGCCACGCTTTAAATGCGGCGATGCCTTCGTCGGCTGAGTTTACGCCGAAAATTTCCCGCGCAAAACGCTCGAACGCGCTCAAATTTCGGTTCTTATACCACTTCATCCACGCTGGCATTATGACCGCTAGGCCCGCTCCGTGCGCGCAGTTTACGACAGCGCTCATGGCGTGTTCGAGCATGTGGTTTGGGTAGGAGTAGCCGTGCGTGCCGACGTATGTTAGGCCGTTTAGTGCCATCGTCGCCGCCCAGGCAAACTCGGCTCTAGCGTCGTAGTTGTCGGGATCAGCTAGTAAAATTTCAGTCGTTTTCATCACGGTTTTGATATTGGCCTCAATGTAGAGGTTGATGATGCCTGGCTGCACGCTAGCGGTGAAATATCCCTCGATGCTATGCGCGATGACGTCGGCGGCGGAGTAGACTAGGTACTCGCGGCTAACGCTGGCTTGCAGCTGAGGGTTTACGACCGAGACTAGCGGATATAGCACGTCGCCGTGGATAGAGAATTTTTGTTTTGTGGCTTCGTTTGTCACGACCGCGCCCGAGTTCATCTCGCTGCCCGTCGCCGCAAGGGTTATGACGTCAAAAATTTTTAGCGCGCGACTCGGGTCCTTGCCTGTGAAAAAATCCCACACGTCGCCATCATATAGCGCGCCAGCGGCGATGGCTTTGGCGCTATCTAGACAGGAGCCTCCGCCTACGCTTAGTACGCTGTCGGCGTTAAATTTCCTAGCTAGCTCGATGCCCTCATAAACTTTGCTTAGCACGGGGTTACTGATTATGCCGCCAAGCTCTATAAACTCTATGCCGTTTTCTTTTAGGCTCGCTGCGACCGTGTCAAGGAGTCCGTCTTTTTTGATACGGTCGCTGCCGTAAATCAGCAAGGTTCTTTTAGCGTCAAATTCGCGCATATAAAGCCCGATATTTTGCTCTTTGCCTCTACCGAATTGTATTTTTGTGGGGTTATGAAAAGTGAAGTCAAACATCTCGTTCTCCTTAAAATTTTAGCCTCATTATAGCGATAAAAGCTAAAATTTAAGTAGAACGAGATTTGCGGATCAGCGCTTATTCGCGCAAATTTCCAAAGTATTTGTCGTCGTTTTTCTCGACGTGTTTGATGTTAAAATGGACGAATTTATATCCGCCAAAAAGCGCCAAAACCCAAAGAAAAAGAAAAACTATCGCTTCTATCATTTTTATCCTTAATACGCGTGATGATCGCGCTTGATCTCGTCGGCCGTGATCTTTTTGCTATCCATCGCGCGCCAAACCGCGACGATGTAGCCCAAAACTACGGGTACCAAAAAGCTTACGTAAAACATTACGTTTAGCGTGTAGCGGCTGGAGCTTGCGTTTTTGATGGTTAGCGAGCTTTGTAAATCGCTAAACGACGGATAAAACGCCGTGCCGTTTAGCCCCGATATCAAAAATAACGCGGTAACTACGAGCACGACGCCCGCGCCAAAAGGCACGATGCCGTAGATGCTTTTCGTAAACGCGCCCTTAAATACGCCAAACAGCACGCCGCAAACGCCTGCAACCGCCGCAACGGCTATTATCGGCATATCGGCAAAATTACGAGCGTATTTAAACGCGACTACGGAAACTTCGCCCGCTTCGTCGTAACCAAAGCCCGGCTTACTAAGCACCCAAGCGGCAAAAGCTAGAAAAAACGGCAAAAACAAAATCGTATTTTTTAGCGCCGCTTTTCTGGCGTTGGCTCTTATCTCCGCATCGTCGATGTTGTTGATGAGGTAGAGCGCTCCGCCTACGCGAGAGAGAAAAAACACCGCGATGCCTAGCGGATAGAGCATGATATTGCCCAGCGCTTCAAGTCCGCGAAACGGCGTGCGCCACTGTACGAAGTTGTGCTCGTTTAGTAAAAAGTCGCTGCCCGAAAAAAACGTGCTAACGGCCATGCCGATGAGTATAACTCCCAAAGAGCCGTTGATGAAAAGGAAAATTTCATAGGTTTTTTGGCCTAGGAAGTTGTCCGGTTTTTTGCGGTACTCGTAGCTCACGGCTTGGAGAATGAAGCAAAACAAAATTGCCAGCCACACCCAGTACGCGCCGCCAAAGCTTGTCGCGTAAAACAGCGGAAATGCCGCAAAGCACGCACCGCCAAACATTACGAGCGTAGTAAAAGTAAGCTCCCATTTGCGCCCGATAGAATTTATCACCATGTCCTTTTGAAGCTCGTTTTTGCAAAGCCCAAAAAGTAGCGTCTGCCCGCCCTGAACGAACATCATAAACACTAGCAAACCGCCTAGCAAGCTAACTACGCACCACCAGTAAATTTGTAAAAATTCTAAACTAAGCATGGTTTTCAAATCCTATTTTTATCTGTTTTAGCATGATTTTTATCTCGGCTATCAAAAGCGCCGTAAATAAAACGGCAAATAGCCAGAACGAAATTTTGACGTTGGTGTCGGCTAAATTCGTAGCTCCCACGCCCACGGTCATGAGGTCTTGTACGACCCACGGCTGGCGCCCTACTTCGGCTACTATCCAGCCCGCCTCGATCGCCACTAGTCCTAGCGGGATACTAAATACGCACGCCCACAGCAGCTTTTTGAAATTTTCGATATCGTTTGCCATCGTAAGATACGTAACGACCAAAAATAAAGCCAAAAAGTAAGTACCAAGAGCCACCATCAAGTGAAAGCTATAAAACGTAATGCCGACCGGCGGTACGGCGCTTTCCGGGGATTTTAGATAGCCGTAGCCTAGAAATTTCATATTTTGAGCCAGAGTTTGCTCGGCTTGCTCCATCGCGGCTTTATCGCCCGATTTTTTAGCGGCGTTGTAGCTAGCAAGTGCGCTAACTGCTAGCGAGCCTTTGGCCATCTTACTTGCGACGCTCTCTATATTTTGCGCTTCGTTGCCGTAGACTAGATCCTCGATGCCCGGAGTAAAGCTATCAAATTTTCTAGTAGCCATGATTCCAAGCGCGTAAGGCACTTTTAGTTCGAGCAAAAACGTGTCCTTGCCGTCGCCCGGTTTTTTAAACGGATCTAGCACGCCCATCGCGACTAGGCCGGCGTTTTGCTCGCCTTTATAAAGGCCTTCCATCGCAGCTAGTTTCATCGGCTGAGTACGAGCGACCTGATATGCGCTCTCGTCGCCGCTAAACATCAAAAACAGCGACGTCGCAAGTCCGAAGCTTGCCGCTACGACGATGGATTTTTTAGCCATGATTAGGTGGCGTCCTTTTAGGATAAACCACGCTGAAATTCCTATTACGAAAAGCGCGCTAGCGACGTAGCCGCTAGTTACGGTGTGTAAAAATTTGATGATACCTACAGGGCTAAGTGCCACCTCGAAGAAATTTTCCATTTCCATTCTAGCGGTTGCCGGGTTAAATTTCATACCCACCGGATACTGCATCCAGCCGTTTGCGATGAGGATCCAAAGCGCGCTCAAATTTGAACCGATGGCCACAAGCCAGGTCGAGATGAGGTGAAATTTCTTACTAACCTTATCCCAACCAAAAAACATAACGGCAAAAAACGTCGCCTCCATAAAAAACGCGAGCAAGCCCTCGATAGCTAGCGGCGCGCCGAAGATGTCGCCGACAAACCAGCTGTAGTTCGCCCAGTTGGTGCCGAACTCAAATTCCATTATGATGCCCGTAGCTACGCCGATAGCGAAGTTTATACCGAAGAGTTTTAGCCAAAATTTGGTGATTTTTAGCCACTGCTCGCTGCCGGTTTTGACGTAGATGCTCTCCATAATGGCGATGATAAAACTAAGTCCCAGCGTGAGCGGAACAAACAAAAAGTGGTAAATCGCGGTGAGCGCAAACTGCGCGCGCGACCAATCGACCGAAGCGATTTCAGACATTTTATTCCTTTGTCAAATTTGAGATTACGAAGTCGGCCTTAGCCTCGTCGCTCTCAAATTTCGAATTTAAACTTTCATTAAAGATAAATACTTTTAAAATCCCGAACATTATAAGCAGCTTGATGGCTATGACGAGCCACAGGCTCTTTCCGAGTTTCATATTTCTAAAGCCGTCGATATACAAAGACGAGATGTTTTTGAGATATTTTTTAATCATAGCTTAATATACTACAGAAATTTAACTTAAAACATTATTTTAAAGTTTCCGTTTTATAAATTTTTTTCTTTAGCTATCAAGCGTTTATAAATTTTAAATAAGGTATAATCGCGCAAAAAATTTAAAGGCGCGATATGCAAAAAAATCCAAACGAAACAAAGTATATTTTTATAACCGGCGGCGTGCTAAGCTCGCTAGGCAAGGGCATCGCGGCGGCTTCTATCGCCACGCTTCTTAAAAATACCGGCTTAAAAGTAAGCATGCTAAAAGCAGATCCCTACATCAACGTAGATCCCGGCACCATGAGTCCGCTCGAGCACGGCGAGGTTTTCGTCACCGACGACGGCGCGGAGACGGATCTGGATCTCGGACACTACGAGAGATTTTTAGACGAGAGCCTAAGCCAAGATAACAACTTCACGACCGGCCGCGTTTATAGCTCCGTCATCGAAAAAGAGCGCAGAGGCGACTATCTGGGCAAAACGATCCAAGTCATCCCGCACATCGTGGGCGAGATCGTCGATCGCATCAAAAAAGCAGGAGAGGGTCGCGACGTACTGATAGTAGAGATCGGCGGTACGGTAGGCGACATCGAGGGATTGCCGTTTTTGGAGGCTATCCGCGCCCTTCGCATCGAGGTCGGCCGCAAGCGCGCGATGAATATCCATCTAACCCTCGTGCCGTTTATCAAAGTCGCTGGCGAGCTAAAAACCAAGCCTACCCAGCATAGCGTCGGCGAGCTGCGCCGTATCGGTATCAGCCCCGATATGATCATCTGCCGCGCCGAGCAGCCGCTAAACCGCGAGTTAAAAGATAAAATAGCCGCCAGCTGCGGCGTAGAGCGCAACTGCGTTATCGAGAGTATAGATTCAGCCAGCATCTATCAGGTGCCGCTCGCGTTTTATAACCAAGATATTTTGACCCCGATCGCCGAAATTTTAAATTTGGGCGAGCTAAAGCTTGATATGCGCAACTGGGACAGCCTAGTTAAGCGCATCAT
>CAUSIL010000117.1:0-6330 GCA_963531395.1 uncultured Campylobacter sp. | reverse complement strand
TAGACGTCGTCTTTTTGATAGCGCTCATTCGCCATGCAAACTGCGTTGTAAAGGCAAGCCTTGGTAAAAATATCTTCTTAGCTCCCGCGATAAAATCATGCGGATATATCTTAAATACCGCAAACGAGGAGCTCTTGCAAAAAAGCGCGGACGCCCTAAAGAGCGGCGAAAGTTTGATAATATTTCCAGAAGGCACGCGCACGGCGGGCGAGATAGTCTTTCACAAAGCAGCCGCCTACATCGCGGTAAATGCGGCAAAGCAGCTAGTCGCCGTCGCTATCAAAATGGATCCGCCCAGCCTCAAAAAACACGAGCCTTGGTACAAAACCCCGAGCGTTATGATAAAATACGAGTTCAAAGAGCTTTTTAGGCTAAATTTGGACGGGTTTTGCGTGGATAGACCAAATCCGATCAGGGCTAGAGAGCTGCACGCTTTTATCAGCGAAAATTATACAAAGGAGTTTAAACGATGAACGAACTAATAGAGGAGATAAAAGAGCTCATCATAAAGAGCTTAAATTTGGAGGATATGAAACCGAGCGATATCGACGAAAACGCGCCGCTTTTTAACGAAGGGCTCGGGCTTGATAGCGTCGATGCGCTAGAGCTTGGCCTTGCGGTGCAAAAAAGCTACGGCCTAGTGCTTGATTCTAAAACCGCAAATTTAAAAGAGATTTTTTACAGCGTAAAAAGCCTCGCGCAATACATCTTTGAAAACAGGAAATAACGATGAAGCAGGAAGAAATTTTTGAGATTTTAAAGTCCGCGTTAGTGCAGCTTTTTGAGATCGACGAGGCTAAAATCACGCCGCAAACGCGCATTTACGAGGATCTTCAGATAGATAGCATCGACGCGATCGATCTAATAGACCACATCAAGCGCAAAACGGGCCACCGATTGATGCCTGAAGACTTTAAAAACGTAAAAACGCTCGAAGACATCGTAAACGCGGTGGCTAAAAAATTTGACGAGCAAGCTTAAAATCGCCCTAAGCGTAGTTAGCGTCCTTTATCCGTTTGCGCTATTTTTCGCGGGCGATTTTGCCTTTTGGGTCGTTTGGGCACTTGCCGCGCTGTGGATAGCGCGCGGAGCGTATTCAAGCGGTTTTGAGAGGAAGCTTAGTATCACGGCGGCCGTTTTTTTCATAGTATGTATGATTTTTAGAGGCGGATTTTTAGCGTATCTTTATCCCGTTTTGGTGAGTTTGGCGTTTTTGGCGTTTTTTGCTTTTAGTCTAAAAAACGAGGCCGTCATCACCAAAATAGCAAAATTAAAAGAGCCTGATTTAGATGAAAAAGGCGTGATCTATACGCGAAATTTGACCAAAATTTGGTGCGCGTTTTTTATTTTTAACGCCGCCATATCGCTTGCGCTAGCCTTGATGGAGGATAAGTTTTACTGGAGCGTTTATAGCGGCGCGGTATCTTACGCGCTGATGGGGGCGCTGTTTTTCGGGGAAATTTTATTTAGAAAGAGATTTATAAAGAGCGATGAGCTTTGAAGAAAATTTAAAAAATTTTAGATTTGCGGACGATTCGCGCAACGTCTTTGACGCGTGCCTCGGATTTGCCGCGTTTTTAGAAAAAAACGGCATAAAAGAGCTGCAAATTTATCTTGACGATGCGTTTAAATTTTATGCCGCGTTTTTTGGCTCACTTTTAGCGGGCGCGGCTCCTTACGTGCTGGCAAAGCCGGTTTATGAGGAAAATTTGACGGCCGTAAACGACGAAAATTTTTCAAATTTTCTCTTAAGCAAGCCCGCCAAGGGACTCAAATTTGATCCGCAGGTTAAATTTTACCTGCAAACTTCAGGCTCGAGCGGCAAAAGCAAGATGATAGAAAAGTTGCTCGCGCAGATGATAAAAGAGAGCGAGTATCTAGCCTGCGAGCTAAATTTTAGCGCGCAAAATACCTTCTTTTCGAGCGTTTCGCACAGACACATGTTCGGACTTACGTTTAAGGTCTTTTTGCCGCTAATTCTCGGCGCTAGCGTCATCGCAGACGAGCTAAACTACCCCGAGGCGATTTTGGGATTAGAGCTTGCAAATCACGTATTTATCGCTAGTCCGGTATTGCTAGGCGCGCTAGTTCAAAGCCCTGCCGCAAGCTCGCTAAAAGGCCTAAGCGGGATCGTAAGCGCGGGTTCGCCGCTAAAAAAGGAGCTAAGAGACAAGCTAGGCCGAATCTGCGACGCGCGGATCATCGAAATCTACGGCAGCACGGAAACTGGCATAGTAGCTAGAGACGAGGGGTGCGGACTTAGGCTGTTTGGCGCGGTGAATGCCGGGCTAGACGGTAGAGGCGCGCTAAACGTGAGCTCGCCTTGGTGCGAGTTTTTTCAGACTAACGACGCGGCTAGCATTGACGATGGCCGCCTCGCGCTACAAGGCAGGATAGACCGCATCGTCAAGCTAAACGACAAGCGCGTGAGCCTGGAGAGCATCGAGGCAAAGCTGCTAGAAAGCGGCCTGCTCGCGGACTGCTACTGCGCGCCGCATCCCAAATTTAGGCGCATCGCTGCGCTTTTAGAGCTTAACGGTGAGGGGCTAAAAAAATTTAGAAAAATCGGCAAAAAAGGCGTTGCAGACGAGCTAAAAGAGCTTTTGAAGCTTGAGTTTAAAAACAGCGTCCGCTACTTTAAAATCGTGGAAAAAATGCCGCGAAACCAGCAGGGTAAATTTGAAAAAAGCGAATTTGAAAATGCGCTATTTGCTAGTCCTAAGCCCGTCTGGAGCGGCGGGCGCGTAAATGAGGCGGGCGAAATTTGCGGCGGTCAAATTTATAAAAGCGGCCAAAATTTAGCGAGCGGCTTAAACTGCGGCTGCGCTAAATTTGAGGGGAGCGGCGAGCGGCTAGAAAACTCGGCGCAAAAATACGAATTTAGCGCCGTCATGCACGCGGGACTTGAGATTTTCGAGAGCCATTTTCCAAATTTACCGCTGCTGCCTGGATTTATGCAGCTTGACTACGTCTTTGAGCTAGCTTGCGGCGTCGGAATCGACGTTAGCGGCGCAAGAGCCGTGGAAAATCTAAAATTTATGAAGTTTGTAAGACCGGGCGATTTGCTCCTAGTTTGTTTTGAAAAACGCGACGGCAAGCTTTACTTTGAGCTATTTTGCAACGGCGAAAAGTGCTCGGTCGGCAGGGCGTCGCTTTGAATAAATTTGCGTTTTTAGTGCCCTTTTACAATCATCCGCAAAATATCAAAGCTCTGATCGCCGCGCTAAAAACATACGAACTGCCGGTTATCGTCGTGGACGACGGCTCGGACGAGGCTAGCAAGCTAATCTTAGCGGAGCTTGAGCGCACGGAGGGCATCTTGCTACTCACGCGCGCGCAAAACGGCGGCAAGGGCATCGCGATGAAGGACGGGTTTAAATTTGCTCTAAATCGCGGTTTTAGCCATGTTTTGCAAATCGACGCCGATTTTCAGCACGACGCTGCGCTCATCGGCGAGTTTTTGAGGCAGAGCGAGGCATACCCGCAAAGTATCGTCTGCGCAAATCCCATCTACGGCGAGGACGCACCAAAATCACGCGTTTACGGCAGAAAGATCACGAATTTTTGGGTCGTGGTAAATACGCTAAGCCTTGGCGTCAAAGACGCTATGTGCGGCTTTCGCGTTTATCCTTTGGAGCAGCTTAAAAAAGCGGTGGCAAAAAGCAAGACAAATAGGATGGAATTTGACATCGAGATCCTCGTAAATGCCGTAAGACAGGGCATTAGCGTGCGCTGGATCGATACGTACGTACGCTACGAAAAGGGCGGCGTTTCGCACTTTAAGATGCTGCGCGATAACGCGCTAATCAGCCTCATGCACGCAAAATGCTTTTTTTCACTGCCTAAATTTGCGCTGGGTAAAATTTGGCGAGCGTGCGGGGTAAATTCGAGCGAAAAAAACGCGGCAAGCACTCAAATTTCCGTAGAGGCTCAAGAAAGCGCCGAGCAAAATCTCTGGTGGAAAAAGCAGGAAAGAGGAGGAGTATTTTTTCTAAGGCTTAGCCTGTTTTTGTCTCAAATTTTGCCCGAGTTTGCGCTAAAGCTTATCGTTAAAATCGTGGTTTGGTTTTATTATTTATTTTCAAAAAACGAGCGCGAAAATATCGCCGAGTTTAGACGAAATTTAAGCGAATTTGCGGGCGCGCAGACGCTAAAAAAAACGAGCGTTTTTAGCCATTTTGAGGCGTTTGGCGGAGCTATTTGCGATAAATTTAGAGTCTGGAAAGGCAAGATCAAAGATGACGAGCTAGAGATCATAGACCTAGAGCGCATAAAAAGCGAACTAATCGGCGCGCAAAAGGGGCAAATTTTGCTCACGGCGCACCTTGGAAACGTCGAAATTTGCAAGGCTTTGGCTGCGCGGGTCGAGGGCTTTAGGATGGTGATTTTGACCTATGACGAGAACTCGCGTAAATTTAACGAAGTGCTGCGCGAAATCAGCCAAAACGGCGGCAGCGTGCGCATGATGGCGGTAAATAAGCTAGACGTAGCCGCGATGCTGGAGCTAAAAAATATCGTTGAAAGCGGCGAGCACATCGGCATAATGGGCGACAGGACGCCTCTTGGCGGCGATAAGGCCGCGCGCGTGAAATTTCTAGGCAAGGAGGCGAGCTTTAACTATGGTCCTTACTTGATCGCGGGGATTTTAGGCGTGAAGATAAGCTCGCTGTGGTGCCAGAAGATCGGCAGTAAATTTAGGATCGAGCTCGTACCGCTAGCAAGCGCCGTAAAACTGGGGCGAGACAAAGCCGCCGCAGCGCGCCAGTATCTACAAATTTACGTCCGCGAGCTGGAAAATCGCTGCAAGCAAACGCCTACGCAGTGGTTTAATTTTTTTGATTTTTGGAGATGAGATGATATCAAAATCAGTTGCGCTAAAGGCGCAGTTTTACGACGTGGACAGTATGAACGTCGTGTGGCACGGCAACTACGTGAAGTATTTCGAGACGGCTAGATGCGCGCTGCTAGAGGAGATAGGCTACGACTACGAGGCGATGAGGGCGGACGGCTATGCTTATCCGATCGTAAAAATCGAAGCAAAATATATTAAGCCCGTGTTTTTCGGCGATGAGATCGAGGTGGAGGCGACGCTAAAGGAGTGCGAGTGCTTTTTAAAGATCGGCTACGTCGTAAAAAGCGCCAAAACAGGCGAGACGCTGTGCACGGGCGCGAGCTCGCAGGCGGCTGTGGATATGCGCGCGATGCAGACGTGCTTTGAGATCCCGCAAGAGCTACAAAATGCAGTAAAAAGGTATATAAATGAAAAAAATAGCGATAATTTTTAGTTTGGCTGCGAGCCTAATGGGGCTTGATTTTAACGAGATAAAATCTCAAATCAAAACGCAAAATATCAGCGGCGATTTCGCGCAGACGAAGTTTTTGAGCGGTTTTAACGTGGAGTTTAAAAGCTACGGTAAATTTGAACTCAGTCAAAGCGAGTTGCTCTACGACACGCTAAGCCCGATCGCCGTGAGCATCGTCATAAACGAGCGCGGGATCTTTCAAAAAAGCGGCAATCAGCTCATAAAAATTGATCAAAATTTTGATAAAAAGCTCTTTTTGTCTATCATAAAGCTCGATAAAGACGAGCTTGAGAAGGAATTTATCTTTAAAATCTCAGGCGATAAAAACAACTGGAAGATAGAGCTGACGCCTAAAAATCTGCTGCTAAAGCAAATCTTTACGCGCATCTTAGTCGGAGGCGATAAATTCGTCCGCAAGATCGTGCTAAACGAGGTTAGCGGCGATAAAACGGTAAATGATTTTTACAACGTAAAATGAAAAAATCCGCGCGTTTTTTTATCTTTTTAGCGGCGTTTTTGGCCGCGCTCGCCGTTTGTTTTACAAACGCGAAAAAGATAAACGCGGATATTTTTTCTCTCGTAAATTTTGAAAACTCTACCGAGCAAACCGCGTTAAAAGCGATGCTTGATAGCGCCTCAAACGAGTTTTTACTAGCTTCAAATTCGCCCGAGTTTTTAGAAAAAAGCGAAATTTTAGCCGAGCAAAGCGGAGTTTTTGAGGAGTACCGCGCAAAGCAGGACGTAAATTTAACCTCGTATCTAACTCAGCTAAACGTCCTAAAAATCGCTCTTTTAAACGAGCAAACCTACGAGCTTTTAGTAAAAGATAAAAACGAGTTTTTTAAACAAAGCGCGCAAAATTTATTTAATCAATTCGCTTTTAAGCCGCTTAACGCGAAGGATGACTTTTTTGCCCTAAGCTCGCATATGAGTCTAGAGAGCTCAAAGATCAACCTAAATTTGTCAAATTTGATGCTAGAAGCCGCACACGAGGGCGGTAAATTTTACCTCGTCAAAGCGCGTCTAA
>CAUSIL010000116.1:0-6397 GCA_963531395.1 uncultured Campylobacter sp. | reverse complement strand
AGCCCCAAGACGGGTGATATACGATAAATTCGCGGTTTTTGACGTTTGCTAGAGTACTTTTGATAAATCCGTCAAGCTCGTCAAGCTTAGCTTCAAATTTAGCCAAATTCGCCTCAAAAAGCGCCTTGTTCTCAGGGTATTTTTCGATTAGCGCGTCGGCGATGTTTTTAGCTTGGACTTTTACCAAAACGGGATCCAGCCAGATGTGCGGGTCAAATTCGCCGTGGTGATGCTCGTGATCGTGGTGATCGTGGCCTGCGTGTTCGTGTTTATGCTCGTGGTCTGCGTGCTCGTGCTTGGCGTCATGGTGATGATCGTGTTCGCCGTGTTCGTGGTGGCCTTCAAATTTGATCTTTTCCACGCCCGCGTCGGTTTTTACGATTTTAAGGTTTGGATATGATTTTTGAAATTTCGGCAACCAAGCCTCCTCAAACTCGATCCCGATAGCAAAATAAAGGTCGCTTTTTTCAAGCGCGGTCATTTGTTTAGGCTTTGGTTCGTACGTGTGCGGATCGGCTCCTTTGCCCACCATCACGTTTACCTCGACGGCCTCGCCCGCGATTTGCTTGACGAAATACTCCTGCGGTAAAATACTGACGCTAACTTGCCCTTTGGCGTAGAGCGCGACTAAGCCCAAACATAAAAACGCGAAAATTTTTCTCATTTTTATCCTTTCCGTGTTAAAATTTGGGCGAAATTATATCAAAAGCAACTTAGTTGCAAATTAATTTTACTCAGGGTATAATACCCTAAAATTCTTAACGCGGAGGAAAAATATGGGTGAAAATTCAGAAGAAAAAGCCGGTTTTGAGGAGCTTTTAACGAAAAATGATATCAAAATCACTCCGCTTAGACTAGAGATTTTACACATCTTACGCGCCGCCGCCGCACCGCTTAGTTATGACGAAATTTTAGCCCAAATAGGCGCAAACAAAACCACGTTTTACCGCTGCATGGACCTTTTTGAGGCTAAGAGAATCGTGCTAAAAAGCGAAAATAACCGCAAAAATTTCTACGAACTTGAAAGCGGAGCAAAGGCGTATTTCGTCTGCGACGTCTGCCACAAGATGACTAATATCGACATGCCGCGCCTAAAACAAAATCACGTAAAAAGCGTCGTAGTTAAGGGCGTTTGCGACGACTGCTTTTAAAATTTACGATTAAATTTGGCGGCAAATTTAATCTATAAATTTATCCGTAAAATTTCGGACGGCTAGGCTCGCTAAATTTAAAATCCGGTTTTAAATTTAGCTGCAAATTTCATCTTACCGCGCGGCAAGCGATAAATTTAACTTGCAAATTTAAACCAACCAGCCTGCGCGCGAAGCGTAAATATGCGCGAATTTAAATAAAAGCCGTAGATAGATTAAGCAAACGGCGCGAACGAGCGAAATTTTCGCAGATGAGCGGTAAAACACTAAAGACCGGAGCAAACCTAGCCAAAAGACCGATTTTCGCAAGCAGAGTAAATCAAGCGAGCAAGCCGCTATTTTCAGTCCTCGTAAAGCTTTGCGATCTCGGGCGGTATCGCGATCGGACGACCGCGCGCTAGATCATAAAATACGTAAGTCGTCACCGCGCTAGCAACCGGCGCGCCGTCCTTGCTAAACTCGTAAAAACGCTTCGAGCAGCTTCTTTTTTCGGGCTGCGTCCAGGTTTTCACGCGCACCTTATCGCCCAAAAATAGCTGCCCCAGATAGTCTATCTCGTGCCTGCGCACCATCCACGTGCGGTTTTGCGCGAGATTTGTCTCGATGAGGTCGCCCACGGCGTTTGAGTGCGCGTTTGCCGCTTCTTGCATCCAGATGACGTAGTGAGCGTTGTTTGCATGATGATTCACGTCGATGGCGTCCTCGCCCACGATAAATTCGTAATAAAAAATTTTCATTTTCGCTCCTAAAAACGCTAAAATTGTAGCAAAAATTTAAAGGCAAACAAAATGAAAGAGATGTGGGATAAAAAGGCGTCGAGCTATACGAGATTTACGGGCGAGCCTAGCGTTTTTCAAAGGCAGCTATACGATAAGATCGAGGAGTTTGGCGTCAAATTTGACGGTAAAAGCGTCGTGGATATTGGCTGCGGCACGGGCGTACATACGCTACTTTTAGCGCAAATTTGCCGAGAGATAACCGGCATGGATATCTCAGGCGAGATGCTAAAAGTCATGCTAGAAGACGCTGCGAAATTTAATATTTCAAATTTAACCGCCGTTCAAAGCGATTTTAAAAACTTTAATCCAAACCGCGTTTACGACGTGGCTTTTAGCACGATGAGCCCCGCGATCGCAGACGAGGAGGATTTTAGTAAATTTATAAATTTGGGCGAAAAAAGGGTCTATCTTTGGTGGAATAAACCGCGAAATTCAAGCGTTTTGGAGCTTTTTTACGAAGGATCCGAGAAGCGATGCTTTAAAGAAAAGGCAAATTTCTTTGAAGAGTACTTACGCCGCGAAAATATCGCCTTTAACTCCTGCGTGCTCGAGGAGTCTCGCGAGCAAAAACGCACGCTTGAAGAGATGACGCAAAACGCGCTTTGGCATTTACAGATCGCAAATTTCGCGCACGATGAAAATGCGGTCAGATCGCGGCTAGAAAGCATCGCGAAAGACGGCTTCGTGACGGAAAAAATCGTCTCTTCAATGAAGCTTTTGGTTTTTTAAGATATAATCGCTTTATTTATTTAAAATTTAAAAAGGATTTTTGTTGGCGCGAGCGTTTTTGCCGATATTTTTTTGCATTTTGCCCTTTTTTTGCGCCGAGGTTTTCGCATCCTCGCTAAGTCCGGCGGCGCCGCTTAAATACGACGACGAAAAAGCGCGGCTAGGCAAAAAGCTCTTTTTTGACGCGTCGCTAAGCCCCGGCGGCACGGTATCTTGCGAGAAATGCCACAACCTTTACTGGGAGCTAAGCGGCACGAACAAAAAAAACCTAAAAATCTCCGCCGACAAAGAAGCCAGCCCGCCTACGGCGCTAAATTCGGCGTTAAATTTTATATTTTTTAAAGACGGCCGAGTAAAAGATATAAAAGCGCAGGTAAAACAGAGTCTAACCGGCAAAGAGCAGTTGGGCGAGGAGCCTAAAAAGCTAGAAGAAAAGGTCGGTCTAAACGCGGTTTATAAAAAAGAGTTCGAGCGGCTTTACCCGGACGGCGTAAGCTTTGAAAACATCGCCGACGCGCTGGTAAATTTCGAAAAAGCCCTCGTTACGCCAAACGCCAAATTCGACAAATTTATCGGCGGCGACGAGAACGCGCTAAGTGGCGACGAAAAGCGCGGGTTTGAGCTATTTAAAAAAATCGGCTGTATAAACTGCCACGGCGGGGTCAATCTAGGCGGTAATATCTACTACGAGCTAAACTCCGGCGATAAAGGCAAACAGGTTCGCTACAAAGTGCCTAGCCTAAGAAATATCGAAAAGACCGCGCCCTATCTTTATAGCGGCGAGATAGCGGATCTAAAAGACGCGATAAAATTTATCGCCAAAGAGCGTATCGGCTACGAGTTAAGCGACGAGCAGACGCGGCTGCTTTATAAATTTTTGCTTGCTTTAAGCGGCGAACGACCGGAAATTTTAAAATGAAACACAAGATAATCTTTCACAAAATTTTACTTTTCATCATCGCTTGCATCGCGTTTTTCGGCACGGTGATGACGCAAAAAGCCACCAAAGACGTAATCAAAGCCTACGAATACAAAGGCGCGATAGAAGATATGATAGACTCCGACGACGAGATAGACTTTGCTCTAAAAAGGACGTTTTTGCAGGCTGATTACGATACGACGATGAGGTATGCGGCCAGTCTTAAAAACGATTTGTTAAATTTAAGCTCCGGCAAGCTGGCATCGTTTGAGCGGCTAGCTATCGGCGAGGGAGCGGTAAACGAGATACGAGAAGCGTTTGATCAAAAAAGCGAACTAATCGATAAATTTAACTCCCTTAGCGCTCTAGCAAAGATTAGTTTTGAAGAAACGATGCTGAAATTTAGCTCTTTAAACGACTCGCGTTTTAGCGAACTGCTGCCTAAAATTTTGCTGATTAGATACGGTATAAACGCCGATATAAACGGCGCTAAAGAGCTGCTAAAAAGCTATGAGAGTCTAAATCTAAACGAGCGCGAGAAAGATTTTTTACAAAGCGCGCAAAAGCTGCTGCGTCGCTACGAGGAAGCAGACCGGACGCTAGCTAGCATACAAGATTTAAATCTAAGCAAAAAGCTATACGAGCTAAGAAGCAAAAACGATGCCTACGTAGAGCGCGTAACGTCGAATTTACGCGGTACGACGATTTTTGTGTTCGTACTTTTCGGGATTACGGCGGCGTTTATTTATCTATCGTACATTAGGGCTAGAAACAACATCAGACTGCTAAATCGCTTCGAACAAGCCGTGGATAACAGCTTTAACTCCATCGCTTTTACCGATCTAAATAAGCAAGTCAGATACGTAAATAAAATTTTCGAGCAAAACACGGGTTATAAATTTGAAGAGATAAGCGGCAAAAATATAAATTTATTAAAATCGGGCTTACATCCGCAAGAGTTTTATCAAAGAATGATAGACGCGATAGAAAACGATAATATCTGGCGCGCTGATGAGCTAATCAGCAAAACCAAAAGCGGTAAATTAATACGCGAGCAGGTCGTTTTCTCGCCGCTTTTTAACGAAAAAGGCTACAAAGACGGCTACATGGCGATAAAATTTGATAGAACCAAAGAGATAGCGATAACAAAAGAACTCGAAGATAAAAACAAGCAGCTACAAAACGAAGCCCTCATAGACAAGCTAACGGGATTTGGTAGCTATTTCGCGCTCACGCAGCGTATGGAGCGCCATCCTAGCGGGATGATAATCTACATAAACATAAACAATTTTATGGATTTTAGATTTTTTTACAAGACAAAAACCGTAGACCTTATCATCGCCTCGTTTGCCTCTACGCTAAAGCTTTGTATAGATACTTACGCGATGGACGCGGATATCTACAGAGTGCAGTTTGACGAGTTTTGCATCTGGTATAACGGCGAGGACGCAAACAGGGACGCTAAGCGATTCGTAGATTATTTCAAAACGCAAAATCTCTACGTAACCGTAGACGGCGAGCGCGAATCCATACCTAACATAAAAATAACCTTAGGCGTCAGCATGCCTCAAGACACGGTGCAGACAAATCGCCTAACTCAAGCCATGCTAGCGCACCACGAGGCCGTGCAAAGGGGCGAAGCGGCGCAGTTTTATACCGAAAATAGCTACATCGAGCAGCAGTATTATCACAACCAAATCATGTCGCGCACCATCGAAAGCGCCCTATATAATGACACCGTTATCGTCGAGTGCCAGCCCATCTACGACGTATCCGGCCAAAGCGCGCGGATCAAATACTACGAAGTGCTCGTGCGCCTCATCGACGAAAACGGCAAGAAACGCTATCCGGGCGAATTTCTTGATATCGCAAAGAAAATCTCGCTTTATAACGACATAACCAAAAAGGTCATCGAACACGTCTTTAGGCTGGTCGAGAGGTTTGAAAACGTGGGCTTTTCGATGAACCTTTCAAGTAGCGATATCACAAACGAGAGCATAAGAGAACTCATCGAAAAAAAACTACGCGTATGCTCTAGCCCTGAGCGCGTGTATTTTGAGATATTAGAGAGCGAAGGCGTGGACGATTATAATATCGTAAATGATTTCATCAACAAGGTCCGCGCCTACGACTGCAAAATCTCGATCGATGATTTCGGTAGCGGCTACTCCAACTACTACCGTATCTTGGAGCTTGATATCGACACGATCAAGATCGACGGCTCGATTATCAAAAAATTACCGTTTGATCAAAACGCCCGTTACTTGCTGCAAACCATCATCGACTTTGCCGCAAGACAGGGCTACAACGTCGTGGCGGAGTTTGTCAGCTCAGAAGAGATCCTCGCCGAGATAAAAAAATTTGGAATCAAATACGCGCAGGGATTTTTGCTAGGCAAACCGATGCTGCCGGATAACATAAAAGAGTAAATTTGCGTGCGGCGGCTATACTGCGCTAAATTTGACGGCGGCGCGCGTATGGGAGAATAAGTTTGACCGGAACGGATTTAGCCTTAGTTTGCGTACTAGCCTTTTTGTTTTATGCCAAAAGCGCAGGGATGGGCTGGTTTGCGACTATCGCGATATGTTTTTGGATTATAGGCTACTTTGCAAATGATATTTTTTTAGGGATTTTTTAAATTTGCTTTTTAATGCTAATTTTAACGCGGTTTGCGTCCATTAAATTTAGCTCGTCCTAGTCAAATTTGTCCGCTCAAATTTGACTAATCTTACGTCCAAACCGCCAAAAATCCGAGCAAAAATATAATTAAAAACAATCCCGCCTGAAAATAAAAATTCTTTTTTAAATTTTCGTTTATC
>CAUSIL010000115.1:0-6466 GCA_963531395.1 uncultured Campylobacter sp. | reverse complement strand
TTTGGCTTGCCGCAGGGCAGTTTCGACGCGCAAAAGAGCATTGAAATTTTACGAAACAGCCCGGAGCTGGAGCTAAATTTACCGAGCTACATCGGCGCGATGGATGCGATGCGGACGGTGTTTTTTCAGATCTTTACGCTGCTTGGCAGGCACCTAAACGAGTACGCAAGCTCTAGCGATGCCGAGGCGCTGCATCAAATCCGCATAAATTTGCGCAAAACACGCTCTTTGCTCAAAATTTTCGCTCCCGTTTTCGACTGCAAAACGGCGCGGCGTTTTTTGCTAAATTTTAAAAAACTAGCCGAGCTAACTAACCAAAAGCGCGATATAGACGTGTTTTGCGAGTTTTTGCAAAAGCAAAAAGGCTTTGAATCGCTAATTAGCGAGCTAGAAAATTTAAGCATAACCCTAGCCAAAAGCGTCCAAGCCGAGCTACAAAGCGACGAAGCGAACGAAATTTTGCGCGATTGGGAGGTATTTTTACGCGAGGGAAGCGACTTTTTTAAAGGCGAGCTAGGAGACGCGCCGATAAAAAAACTAGTCGCAAAATCCATGCGAGCTCAAATTTTACGCCTTAAAAAATCTCTCTCAAATTTGAGCCAAACCACCGAAAACGCGCAGTTTCACAAGTGCCGCATCGAGATAAAAAGGTTGAGATACTTAAGCGAGATTTTCGGCGGCGACTTTGGCTTCCCTGCGGCTAAAAAATGCTTTAAAAAGACCAAAATTTTACAAGAAGTTTTTGGCTCGTTGCAAGACGCCGACGTCTGGCTAGGCCTGCTCGCACACGTAAAAAGCGGCGCCGAGCAAAAGCGCATAGACAAACTCCAAACTAAAATTTACAAAAAAATCTACGAGCTGCGAAGCGAAATTTTGGACTCAAAGCCTAAAATTTTAAAAAGCCTCACAAAGCTTTCGCATGGCTTAAAAATCTACTACATCTAAAGAGAAAAAATGGAAAAACAAGAAAAAATAGTTCAGATGTTTAACGACATCGCGCCCACCTACGACCTGGCAAACCGCGTGCTGAGCATGGGCGCGGACGTAAGCTGGCGTAAGATCGCATGCAAAACGGTTCTGTCAAATTTCAAAGACTCAAGCGTAAATATCGTAGACGTCGCATGCGGCACGGGCGATATGATGGGCTTTTGGCAAAAGACTGCGGGCGAGTTTAACGCAAAAATCGAAAATCTAATCGGCGTCGATCCCTCAAGCGGCATGCTAGCAGTCGCTAAGCAAAAATTTCCCGAGTTTAAATTTATCGAGGCGCTAGCGACGCAAACGACGCTTGATAGCGGCTCGGTGGACGTGCTAAGCATCAGCTACGGCATCAGAAACGTAGTCGAGCGTGAGGCCGCGCTAAGAGAGTTTAACAGAGTGCTAAAAACGGGCGGATACGTCGTAGTGCTAGAGTTTACCAAACGTAAAAAAAGCGGGCTTTTAACCGGCGTTCGCGACTTTTATCTAAGCAAAATTTTGCCTAAAATCGGCGGCTTTATCTCCAAAAATCAAGAAGCCTACGAGTACCTGCCAAGCTCGATCGAGGGCTTTTTAGACGCGGCTAGCTTTGCGGACGAGCTTGCTAGCGCTGGCTTTGAGATGCGGCTTTGCAAGAGCTTTTCGATGGATATTTCTACTCTTTTCATCGCGCAAAAGGCGCGTGAGTGCTAAGCGTCAGCGAGCTAAATGAGCAGGCTAAAACGCTACTTGAGACGACGTTTTCCTACGTCGAGGTAGAGGGCGAGATCTCGCGGCTAGTGAGGCACGGCTCGGGCCACTGGTACTTCACGCTAAAAGACGAAAAAGCCGCGATCTCGGCGGTCATTTATAAATTTAACGCCGCCAAGCTCAAATTTGACGTCGCAGACGGCATGAAAGTCGCTCTCTACGGTAAAATTTCGCTCTACTCGCCAAGCGGCAGCTATCAGTTTATCGCGACTCTCATACGCCCAAGCGGGGAAGGCGAGCTCGAACTTGCATTTAAACAACTTAAAGCCAGACTTGAGAGCGAAGGGCTTTTTGATATCTCGCGCAAAAAACCGCTACCTAAATTTCCGCGCAAGATCGCGCTCGTAACATCAAAAACCTCGGCCGCGTTGCAAGACATGCTGCGTATCGCTTCGCAGCGCTGGGCGCTGGCCGAAATCATAGTTTTTGATTCGCTAACGCAAGGCGAAACCGCGCCCGCCTCGCTCATACGCGCCCTAAAAAGAGCCGACGCAAGCGGTGCTGACGCGATCGTGCTCGCACGCGGAGGCGGCAGCAGAGAGGATCTATGGTGCTTTAACGACGAAAATCTAGCCCGCGAGATCTACGCGGCGCGCACGCCCGTGATATCGGCCGTCGGACACGAGATTGATTACGTGATCAGCGATTTTGCGGGGGACTTTCGCGCTCCGACCCCAAGCGCGGCGATGGCTGCGCTACTGCCTGATATGGGCGAGCTAATGCAGAACATAGACAGACTAAGCGAGGCGGCGGATGCAGCCTTTATGCGCGTTTGGGAGCGTAAATTTAACGCTCTAGCTATGATGAGGGCAAGATTTTCTCAGGCTAGCCTCACCCAAAAGATCGCTCGAAAAGAGCAAATTTTGCTAAATTTAAGGCAGGTTTTAGACGCCGCCGTACAAACTAAGCTGCTCAAATTTGAAAACGCGCTAAAACTAGCTCGCGCCGCATATGCGCAGCAAGAGTCGTTTTTCGCGCAGATTTCAAATTTCGTCCGAGTACAAAAAGACGGCAAAACCGTAAAGCTGAGCGAGCTAAAACCAGGCGACCGCATCGCGCTAAGCTCGGTAAACGCAAGCAAAGAGGCGGAGATTTTATAGCCAAATTTGATCCGCGGACGCAGCGGCTTAAGTTTTTGGACGGGTTAAAAATTTTTAAGCTAAAAATAGTAAGATAATAACGCAAATCAAAATTTAAAGGAGCGATATGAAAACGAACGTAAAATTTTTACTAGCCGCGTGCGCCGCGATGCTAATAACTGGCTGCGCGACGGAGAGTTCTCGCGTAGTCGAAACGCCCAAAGTTCAAACTCCAAGCACCGCCTATCAAGGACAAAAGATCGCCGTTTCTATCGGACGCTTTAGCAACCAGTCCTCATACCAAAATGGCGTATTTTCAGACGGCGAGGACAGGCTGGGCAACCAAGCGCAGACCATCCTCATCTCAAATTTACAGCAAAGCGGGCGCTTTTCGGTGCTTGACCGTAGCAACATACGCGCCATCAAAGAAGAAAGCGCGCTAAACAAAGAGGCGCAAAACATCAAGGGCGCAAGATACGTCATCACGGGCGACGTGACGGAGTTTGGCCGCAAAACTACGGGCGATCATCAGCTTTTCGGAATACTTGGCAAGGGCAAAACCCAAACTGCCTACGCGAAGGTAAATCTTAACGTCGTGGATGTGAAAAACTCCGAGGTGGTCTACTCCGCTCAGGGCGCGGGCGAGTACGAGCTCTCAAACCGCGAAGTACTGGGCTTTGGCGGAAGTGCTGGGTATGATTCGACGCTAAACGGCAAGGTGCTAAGCCTAGCCATCATCGAGGCCGTAAACAACCTAACGCGCGGGCTTGAAAGCGGCGCTTTTAACGCGAAATAAGGATAAATTTTGCGCTTTAAAACACTAGCCGATTTCGCGCTCGCCTCCGCCGCCGCCCTGCTACTATCTGGCTGTGCGGACGACTCGCCTAGGCAGCTATACTACTGGGACGGCGCCTACACGAGCTCGGTCTACGAGTATCTAACCCAGGAGGGCGACGCGGGCGCGCAGATCGCCGCGCTCGAGCAGAGCCTGCAAAAAGCCTATCAAAGAGCCGCCAAAGTCCCGCCCGGACTACACGCGCATCTGGGTTTGCTCTATCTTTCGCAAGGAAACGGGGCGAAATTTAAAGCCTACGTCGAAAAAGAAGCCGAGCTTTATCCCGAGTCGCGCGACTACGCGATGTTTTTGCTAAATCAAGATAGCAAAACTAAAGGCGCGGCAGGCAAAACTGAGGCAAATTTAGGCGAGCAGACGAAGGAAAAACCAGGCGCAAGCGAGCCGAATTTAAGCGACAAAGGCTCAAATTTAGGCGAGCAAACGAACAAGCAAAATTTGAAAAACAAGCAAGTAAAACCAGCCAAAACGAGCAAAACCGCAAAAGGAAGCCAAAATGAAAAATAAAATAAAATCGGCGCTTCTTGGCGCGTTTGCTGTGCTGTTTCTTGGAGCGTGCGCAGGCTCGCAGCCAGAGATTTACGACTATTCGGCGTTTTTACAGACCAAGCCTCGCTCGATCGTAGTCGTGATGCCGACCAGCGACTCGGCCGAGATAAAGGCCTCCGCAGCGGTGCTGGCAAACGCGCTCTATCCGCTTAGCGAGGCTGGGTATTACGTATTTTCGCCCGCGCTCGTAAACGAAACCTTCAAAAACAACGGCATCTACGACGCCGCAGAGATCGCGCAGATCTCTGCGCACAAGCTTAAGCAGATATTTGGCGCTGATGCCGCGCTGTATCTAAACGTCGCGGACTACGGCACCTCGTACATGCTGATTAACAGCGTAACGCGTGTGAGCGTAGCGGCGACTCTAGTGGATCTAAACACGGGCTCCGTGCTCTGGCAAAAAAGCGCCGCGGCGGCAAACGACTCGGGTGGAGGCGGAGGCGATCTCATCGGCATGCTAGTCTCCGCGCTAGTTAAACAGATCGCCGACTCAGTCTCGGACGCGAGCTTTGACCTTTCAGCGCGCGCGGACGCGATTTTGTTTAGCACCGGCTGCCGAGACTGCTTGCTTTACGGCCCGTATTCGCCGCGCTACGGACAAGATCGGCAGCTAAATAGCGGCAAATAAATTTTAAAAAGGACGAAAATGAAACTAGCCGAGGCGCTGATACTGCGCGCAGATATACAAAAACGCATCGAGCAGCTAAAATCAAGGCTCGCGGATAACGCAAAGGTGCAAGAGGGCGATAAACCCAGCGAAGAGCCAAAGGCGCTGCTAGCAGAGCTAGACGCGCTTGCTGGCGAGCTTGAGCGCCTGATAATTCGGATAAATTTAACCAACTGCACCGCAAAAGCGGACGGCAAGAGCCTAACCGAGCTAATCGCCAAACGCGACGTACTCACGCTAAAAGCGGGAGCGCTGCGGGCTTTTGCGCAGGAGGCTGCTCAAAAAGTGGAAATTTATTCGCGCAGTGAGATTAAAATTTTAAGCACGGTCGACGTCGCGGCACTACAAAAGCAGGTGGATGAGCTAGCAAAGCAGATCAGGCAGCTTGACATGACGCTACAAGGCGCGAACTGGCAGACCGATCTGATCGAAGGCTAAAACCGTTAAATTTAAAATTTCGGGTAAGTATCGCAAGAGGCGAGCATGAAACCTTCCCTACAACGGAACTCTAGCGCTCGCGGAAACGGGCGCACCCCTTTTACGATTTATTTTCAGTAAATTTATAAGGGCAATGTGACTGCGCAATGTAACTACCTAATGCTGATCTAGCGATACCCAGGGCGGGAACGGGGAAATTTAAAACGAAATTTTGATTTTAACGGCATGATTTACGGGCTTGCCTCAAGGCCAAAGAGTAGCGCCGCAGTAAAACGCAAAATTTAGCGGCGGATTTTGAGCGCGCTTGGTTTTATGACTTTTATTTGAGCCAAAAATAAGACTCGCTGCAAGCGCTATAAATTTAAAAATCAAAACAAAGCTAAATTTAGCGCGCGAGGGCTTTTAAATACGGGTTTGCCAAGGCTAGATAATAGCGCGGCAAATGCCTAAAATTAGCCGAAAAATCGTAAAGTCGCCGAGCAAATTCGCGCACAAGGAGAAAAATGGAAAATTTATTACTAAAGCAGCTATGCGAGGCGTTGCCGCAGGGTATGCGAGTACCAAGCGAGATCGAGGCGCTTTATACGTGGATAGAGGCAAACGGTTTTGCGAGCGACGAGGATGGGCGCAGGCACGGCTATCTCTACCCGCAGGATCGGCTGAAGCAGAGCTGGAGCGATGATGAGCGCGAGGGCGGCACGGACATCTCGTTTTTCGCCGGCGAGCCGGAGAGCAGTGATCTGGGGCTTAGCTACTGGTTTTACGGCAAAGAGCGCGAGCTGGACGCAGAGATAAAAAATAGGCTTTGCGTATTTGCAAGTAGCGGCAAAGACGGCTCGATGTGTGCGCTGTGGATGGATGATGCGGGTGAAACCAAGATAGTACACATGGGTTCTGGTTCGGGTTCGACGATGACTTGCGTTTTGACTCGTAACGGGCTTGATTTTTTACGGTTGCTTGCGATAGGATACGACGAGATATGCTGGAGCGAGGCTTTTAGCTCGCCGCCAAATAGCGACGAAGACGAGCTTTTCATACATCCAAACGAGCCGTTTAGGCGGTGGGTGCGTGAGCGCTTTAAAACGACGATCCCGCAAACTGCGCTTGAGATCGCGACGCCTGCGGATATGGACGACGACGAACCTAGGGACG
>CAUSIL010000114.1:0-6469 GCA_963531395.1 uncultured Campylobacter sp. | reverse complement strand
GCGCTGGCGCGCGAAATCAACGAAAGGGCGCAGAATGAAAATTTACGTTAAAGAGGGCTTTGTCACTGACAACTCGAACGAATGCGAAGCGGGTTGTTATTTCGTTAAAACGGCGACGAACGCCAAATTTGAAGCTGGTGCCCTAGCAAAGGGCGCAAAAGTAATAAATTTGAGCGAATGCAAACGACTGCTAGGCATCAACGAGAACATCAAAATCATCGGTATCACGGGCACGAACGGCAAGACCACGACCGCGGCGGCTATCTGCGCTACGCTGCTAAATTTAGGCTACGGATGCGGTCTATGCGGTACTCGCGGCGCCTTTATAAACGGCGAACGCATCGACGACAAGGCGCTAACGACGAGCGAAATTTTACGCACGCTTAGCTACCTAAAGGCCGCTAGCGAGCGCGGCTGCGAGTACTTCGTGATGGAGGTTAGCTCGCACGCCATCGCGCAAAAACGTATCGAGAGCCTATCGTTTGCGGTGAAAATTTTTACGAATTTGACCCAAGACCACCTCGACTATCACGGCACGCTTGAAGAGTACGCGCGCGTAAAGAGCGAGTTTTTCGCAGACGATGCGCCAAAGCTCATAAACATAGACGACCGCGGCGGGATCAAATTTAACCCCGAAAACGCCTTAACCTATGCGCTGCACGCGGGCGCGGACTTTGTGCCGAGTGAGTACTCGCTAGAAGGCGGCATACGCGCGACGCTAAAGACTCCGCGCGGGCAAATGGCGCTAAGTTCAAATTTGCACGGCGAATTTAACCTCTACAATCTCATCGCAGCCGTCTCTTGCGTCGCGACGCTGACGGATAGGCCGCTAGAGCAGATCGCGCGCGCCGCGGCAGAATTTGAAGGCGTCGAGGGGCGCATGGAGGTCGTGAGCCGCGAGCCGCTCGTGATCGTGGACTTCGCGCACACTCCGGACGGCATCAAAAAGGTGCTAAATGCATTGCGCCACCGCAAAATCGTCGCGGTTTTTGGCGCCGGAGGCGACAGAGACCGCACCAAACGCCCTAAAATGGGCGCAATAGCGCAAAAATACGCGCACAGGCTCGTCGTCACCAGCGACAATCCCCGCAGCGAAGAGCCTGAAAGCATCATCGCCGAGATCTGCGGCGGCATAGAGATGAACGAACGCGTAAAATGTATCGCAAACCGCAAAGAGGCGATAAAATACGCGCTTGAAAGCCTCGCACAGGATGAAATTTTGGTGATTTTAGGCAAGGGCGACGAAACTTATCAAGAGATCAAGGGCGTAAAATATCCGTTTAGTGACAAAGAGGTCGTGTGCGAACTTTTAGGCAAATAAGCCCCGCCTGCTCGCGGTTTAACTCAAATCGCCGCAGATGGGCTTAAAATTTGATTTTAATAAATTTCTACGCGTGACCGCGATAGATTTGAGTTAAATTTGCGATTTAAAATTTAACTAAAAATTGATCCGTTTCGACGTTAGAATTATCGCGGTTTACACATCAAAACGGAGCAAATTCTCACGCCGATTTCGCATTGCTTTAAGCTAAATTCCAGCTTTGCTTTTTTGGTTAATTCATGAATTTATCGCGATTTCGGGTCAAAAAACGCTTTGTACCGTTAAATTTACTCGGCTTATTCTTTAAACGCGGCTTGCAAATTTACCAAATTTACCTATTTGCCAAAATACAAAAACTCCTTCTAAAACGGGAGCAAAAAGCACCGAATTTTGCCTCAAATAATGCCCGCAACCAGCACGCAAAAACGGCGCGCAGCAAAGCCGCGTAAATTTGCCTGTAAAGGCCGAATTTATAGTATAATTTCGCAAAAATAAAAGGAAAATCGGATGAAAATCGAAATGCTCTCAAGCAAAATCCACCGCGCGCGCGTGACGGACGCCAACCTAAACTACGTGGGCTCCATCACAATCGGACCCGAGCTCATCGAAGCTGCGGGGCTTTGCGAGTACCAAAAAGTCGAGATCCTAAACGTCAATAACGGCGAGCGCTTCGCTACATACGTGATCCGCGGCGAGAAAAAGGGCGAGATCTGCCTAAACGGCGCGGCCGCGCGCAAAGTCTGCGTCGGCGACGTCGTTATCATCGTGGCTTACGCGCTTCTTAGCGCCAAAAAAGCAAGAGATTTCGAACCAAAAATCGTGCAGGTAAACGAGCAAAACGAAATCGTAAAATAATTTACGCCCAAATTTGCCGTTTCTGCGATGAGGCGTTTAAATTTACGTTTTATGGCGCTGAGTCAAATTCGGGGTAAAATCTAAGCTAGCGAGCACGACGATCATCTGCAAACGGATGAAAGGCGAACGCGCCGAATATCAATTTATTCAATTTTGCCGCCGTTTGGCGTCAAATTTTACGCGATCGGTAAAATTTGACGAAAATGGGCAAAATTTTGCGCCTGAATTTAAAAGGATTCGCAAAATGATAGCGATTTATTTTAGCTCCACGGGCAACACGAAGCATTGCGTGGAGAGATTTATAGAGCGCTTGGGCGGCGGTATCGCCGCGGTTTGACCCGGGACGAGGACTGCGGCGAGCTACTAAAGCACCACGATGATGTTATCCTTGCCTACCCCGTTTACTTTAGCGACCTGCCGCAGATCGTGCGCGAGTTTATTTGCGAAAACGGCGGGAATTTTCGCGGCAAAAACGTCTTTATCATCGCTACGATGGAGATTTTTAGCGGCGACGGAGCGGGCTGCGCGGCTAGGATTTTGAAGCGAGCGGGCGCGAAGATAACGGGCGGCGCCCACATCAGAATGCCCGCATTTATCCTCGACGTGGCGATTTTTAGCTATTCGGCGCAGAAAAACGAGCGCCTGATCAAGGATGCAAACGCCAAGCTAGAACGCGTCGCTCAGGCATTTGTCGCGGGCAATCCGCCGCAAGAGGGGCTAGGCATGCTATGCCGTATCGCCGGGCTTTTGGGGCAGCGGCTCTGGATGAAAATTTGGGACAAAACGCCCTTTGCCAGACGCAAACCGAGCCTAGATACGTCGCGCTGCAACGGATGCGGCGAGTGCGCGAAATCCTGCCCGATGCAAAATATAAAAATCGCGTACGGTAAAGCAAAATTTGGCGAGCGCTGCACGATCTGCTACAGATGCGTGAACAAATGCGGGCAAGAGGCGATAACGATCCTAGGCAAAGCAAAAAATCTGGAAAAATCGCGTTGCGCCCCGTAAAAACGAGACTCGCGCGGACTTTATGATATTATTTTGGGTTTCTTGCCGATTTTGCCGACATGGCGCTTTAGCCTCTCGCTAGATACGGTCGGAAAAAGAAATCTCTTTTCGCGGCTCCACAAAACGCCCGTTTCTGCGTAGTCTTGCAGGGTTTTTTACAGCTTTTGCGCCGCGCCGGCCATACCGAATGAATTATACGCATATATTTCGCGTAAATTTTCCTCCTCGTCTAGCCTTTGTATAACGATCTCGTGGTCTAATGATTTATAAATATCTTTTAACCGCACAAGACTAACGAAGGGCGAAGCTTCGCCGTCTTGCGAGGCAGACAAAAGATAGGCAAAAGGGCGCAGGTAAACGCTCTTTATCCGTCTTGCGTTCGGCACCACGGAGTCGCTTGCGGCTACGAAAAAATCTTTAAATTTATTTGCCGCGCAACTTTGCGTAAATAAAACGTCTATTTCGTTTAAATTTATACTTATGGTCTTTATTTGTTCGGTTTTTGTAAAAAATATATTAAAAAACTCAAAAAACGAATTCCCGCGATGCTGCGCAAACGAATACAAATTTTCTGCGATTTTGATAACATAAACGCTGTCTATATCGCAAATAAAATTTTTATTTAATTTTAACAAGCCGTTCCTTTTTTATTTTGCCTAGGCGCCTTAGCCTTTAGCGACGCTATTTTGGCTTGATTATACCGTATTTGCGCGTCGTTTGGACTTATCGGTTTTGCGGGGCGCGCCGGGTTTACCCGCAAAGTAGCTGGGGGGGGCGCTAAATTTTAGACTCAAGGAAAACCGTAAATTTGCTAAGATAAAACAAATTTGCTCCGCCGCCTACTAGCTAGCCCAGATACGCTTTTAGCTCCGCTATTTGCCGCTTAACCTCGGCTATGATTTCCGGCGAGTTTTCCCAAATTTCAAGGAAATCCCATACCTCGTCAGGCGGGTTGATCATATTTTCCAAAATCGCAACGACTTTCCGGATAGTCGGTTTCAATTTATCTAAAAAATCGGACGGGCACGCATAAGGCGAGCCAAAGCAGGCTAAAACGTGCGCGGCAGCCCTGATCTCATCGTAGTTTTCGTTTTTCGGATCGAAATTTGCCGCCGTACTTTCTATTAGGTCGAAATTTTTACTCTCCCAAAATCTCGCAAACCAGTCCGCAGCCTCATCGTTTTCGTACGCTTTGTAACCCCAATCGCCCATTTTAGCCCCTTTTGATAAAAATTACCCTCAAATTTGACGGCTTTTCGGGCTTAAATTTGCCAGTCCGCGCTCGTATCCGCCGCGAGTTTTAAAGGCGGGAACGAAACTTGCATTGCAGGCTTTAAATAAAGTAAATTTAGCTTAAATTGGCTAAAATAACGCGAAATTTGAAAGGATGTTTATGTTTGAGGGGATAGATTTTTCAAAAATGGGACAGATGCTCGAGGAGGCGCAAAAAAAGGCGCAAGAAATCGAGCAGGAGAGCCAAAAGCGCGAGTTTAGCGTAAAAAGCGGCGGCGGACTCATCAGCGTCAGGGCAAACGGCAAGGGCGAGGTGCTCGATATCAGCATCGACGACAGCTTGCTAGAGGACAAGGAGAGCTTGCAGATCTTGCTTATTAGCGCCGTAAACGACGTGCTAAAGATGATCGAGGACGACCGCAAAAACGCCGCGTCAAGGATGCTGGGCGGGTTTGCCGGTATGGGACTAGGGCAATGAAACGCGCAGCTTTTTCGCGCCGTTTGGACGCGGTTTTGGAGTTCGCGCGAGCAAATTTTCCTTTGAGGGAAGGGCGAATTTGCGTCGCCGATAAACAAAATGGCTCGGTAAATTCAGGCCTAAATTCTGCTACGTCTGCGAGCCAAATTTGCGCCACTCGCGCCGCAAAGAGCGCGGTAAATTTAAGCTCAAATTCGTGCGCTCGTTCAGTAAAATACGACATTTCTTTAAATCCGCGCGAAATTTCGCAAAAAACCGGTCTGAGCGCTAAAATAGTGACAAATTTAGCCAGCAAATTTTGCTCTCCCGTTTTTGCGGTTTTTGTGATTTGCGCATTTGCTGCGTCGCTTAGAGCCGAGCCTCGCCCGACGCAGGATGATTTTAACGCTTGTTTTGAGAAAAACATGCCAGCCATGGTAAACGTCGCGGGCAACGGCGGCATCGCGATCGCGCCAAATCTAATTGCCGTGCCAAAAGGCGAAATCCCCGTGAAAAACTACGTCAAATTTGACCCGTATCTGGGCCTCTATCTGGTCGCCTCGGACGCCAAACTCGAGCCCGTAAAGATGGCTGATGATAACGCGACGAAAAAAAGCGACTGGGTCAGCGTCACTCGCGATCTAAACGCGACCGTCTACGGCCACGTGAAGGCGCAGGCGCAGGCGCTAGGCGAGCTGGACGCGCTCACGTTTGACGTAAACGGCACGGGCGCCGTGCTAAGCCCCTGCTGCAAACTGCGCGGTATCGCCGTGGGCGGGGATAAATTCGTGCCAAGCCGCTATCTAAGGCACTTTGCGGCGTATAAAGACGTTTACTACGGCGACGTGGGCGCGGTATTTGAGGAGCGGGAGGGCAAACTCTACGTAAAAGGAGTCGATCCGCTCGGACGCGGCGCGGCGCTGACGGCGGGGGATGAAATTTTAAGCGTAAACGGCGAGAAAATGCAGAGCTTGCGCGAGCTAAACGAGAGGATTTTGTTCGCCGCAAAAGGCGAGCGGCTCAAATTTGAAATCAAGCGCGGCGAAGACGTCGTAAAATTTAGCGTCGCGGTTTCAGACGAGGTAAAAAAAGAACTAAAAACCGCGCCTAAAACGGACGAAAATATCACAAAAGTAGCCCCAAAACCGCAGTCCGCGCCAAATACGGACGCCTCTAGCGTGCGAAAGCTCTACGGACTAACGTTTGACGAAAAACTAAGGGTAAAGAGCGTGGACGGGGAATCGGATGCGGCGAGGTTTGGCCTCAGAGTCGGCGACAAGTTGATACAAGTAGGCGCTAAAGTCGTGAAAAATCGCAAAGAAGCCCTTGCGCTCATAGCTAAAAATCGAGGACAACGCTTGCTTTTTAGGCGAGACGGCTTTGACTTTTTTTACAACGCGCGGTAGGTTCTAGGCGTTTTTGGACGGCCGCGGCGATAGATTTGCTTGTTTTGCGGCGCTAGATTCGGACGCAAATTTAGCTTTTTGAGTCGCTTTTGTTTGTTTCGCAAAAAATTCGGCGCTAGATTCGTCAGGCTTTGCGGCGCTCTAAGCCCCCTTGCGTCAAGGCTAGCTTTTTTGGGCATGCTTAATTTT
>CAUSIL010000113.1:0-6584 GCA_963531395.1 uncultured Campylobacter sp. | reverse complement strand
ATTTTAAGATTTTTTTGAAATTTGAGGGCTAGAAAAATGAATACGAAACCGACGAAACGAAGCGCCGAGAGAAAAGAGAAATTCATCCAAGCCGGACTTGAAATTTTCCTCGAAAACGGCTACGAAAACACGAGTTTAACGGATATCATCAAAAAAAGCGGCGGGTCGCTGGCTAGCATCTACAAATTTTTTGAAAATAAAGAAGGGCTCTTTCGCGCTATCGTAGAGCGCGGATTTGACGACTTTAGAATGCAGATAGACGAAAAAATCGATCTAAATTTGCCGCATAAGCTGGATGATTTTTTAACCAAATTTGCGATGATATTTTTCGACATCATCTGCGAAAAGAAAACCACGCTAATCTCAAGAGTAATGATGAGCGAAGGCGCGAAAAACGACGGCCTTTTAGGTAAAGAGTTTTTGGATCAAATTTTAAGCAAAATCGATAAAATTTTGATAGATTTTTTCGAGCGCGAAGACATAAAAGTTCAACTAAATCCATGTATCTCTCCTTACGTCGCAGCCAAGACGTTTGCCGCAGTCGTTAGAGAGCCTTATCATTATAATGCTATTTTGCTAAACGAAGACATAATACTAAGCGAAAAAGAGCGCGAAGAGCACGTAAAAACGAGCATAAATATATTTTTACACGGTATCAAAAAGCGCTAAATTTAACGACCTAAATTTGACTTGTTAAGAAAATAAGAGTAAAATCATCTACTTGTTTTGTAACATACATTACAAACGCTAAATTTAAAATAATCTCCAAAACAAAAGGTAAATTTATGAGAAATTTTAAAAATATCTCGGTTTTGTTATTAGCATCGCTACTTTTTACGGCATGCTTTGATGGTAACGATAAAAAAGGCGCGGCCGCAGCCGGGCAACAACGACAAATGCCGCCATCAAAAGTCGACGTATTCGTAGCTAAAAAATCAGACGCACCGATCAGCTTTGACTACGCCGCTACTCTAACGAGCCAGCAAGACGTCATCGTCTATCCTAAAGTAAGCGGCACGATAATCAAGCAATTTTTCAAGCCCGGCGACAACGTAAAAGCCGGCGATAAGCTGTTTTTGATAGATCCCGAAAAATACCAAGCAAGCTACGACGCGCTTGAAGCCGCTATCGGCGTAGCAAACGCAAATTTAAAAAACGCTCAAACCGAATTTAACAGAATCTCAAATTTATATAAGAAAAACGCCGTTTCGCAAAAAGAGTACGACGCGGCCGTTTCGGCGCTTGAAATCGCAAACGCAAATTTACTAAGCGCCAAAGCCAGTGCCAAAAGCGCGAAAATAGATCTGGGTTACACGAGCATCACCGCGCCTTTTGACGGCGTTTTGGGCGATAATCTCGTAGACGTGGGATCGCTAGTCGTAGCAAACACGACCCAGCTAGTGCGCCTAACCAAAATCAATCCGATCGAGGCGCACTTCCACATCTCCGACGTAGATAACTTAAACCGCGTCAAAATGCAAGAAAGCAGCCTCTGGGTGCAGACAAACTCGGACGCCATGCTAAAAGTAGGCCCTAGCGAATTTGACGGTAAGGTAAATTTTATCGATAACGTCGTAAATACGAACATGGGCAGCGTTTTAGCCAAGGCTGAATTTAACAACGACGAGGGCAAGCTGCTACCGGGAATGTTCGGCCACGTGACGATGGGAGGATTTTATCAAAAAGACGGCTTTAAAATCCCTCAAGTCGCACTCCAGCAAACCGACGTCAAGACCTATGTACTAGTCGTAGAGGACGGCAAAGTAGCCTCAAAAGACGTAAAGGTAACCTACCAGACGAAAGACGCCGCAGTCGTTAGCGAGGGGTTAAACGAAGGCGATAAAATCATCTTAAACAACTTCCTAAAAATCGGCGTGGGCGCGCCCGTAGAGATAGATAAGGATCTAACTGAAAGCTTTGGCAAGGGCGTAAATTTAGAGCCTAAGGCCGAGCAAGAAAAGGCCAAGTGATGTTTTCTAAATTTTTCATTGACCGCCCGATATTTGCCACCGTCGTATCTATCATCATAGTTATCGCGGGCGCGATGGCGATAAAAGGGCTTCCCATCGAGGAGTATCCCAAGCTAACCCCGCCTCAAATTTCAGTTAGCGCCGTCTACACCGGCGCCGACGCTCAAACCATCTCCGACTCCGTAGCTAGCGCGATCGAGGATCAGATAAACGGCGTAGAAAACATGCTCTATATGCAAAGCACTTCAAGCTCGAGCGGCTCGCTAAGTATCAATGTCTATTTTAAAATCGGCACTTCGGCTAAGCAAGCCACGATTGACGTAAACAACCGCGTCCAAGCCGCGCTCTCAAGGCTACCTCAAGAGGTGCAAAATATGGGCGTAACCGTGCGCGAACGCAGCGGCTCGATCCTAGAGGTAGTCGGCTTTACGAGCTCAAACATGGACCTAGTAGAGCTATATAACTACGTAAATTTAAACATCGCGGACGAGATCAAAAGGGTTAACGGCGTAGGCGATACGGCGCTAATCGGTAGCAAAGAGTACTCGATGAGAATTTGGCTAAAACCGGACAAACTAGCCTACTACAAGCTAACCCCTAGCGACGTCATCTCTCAAGTAAAAATCCAAAACAGCCAATACGCCGCCGGCAAAATAGGCGAGCAGCCCTCAGACGGCGATAATCCTTACGTTTATTCCGTTCGCACGGGCGGACGACTCAAAAACGCCGCGCAGTTTGGCGATATAATCATCAAAAGCGCAGACGGCGCGACGCTAAAGCTAAAAGACGTAGCGACCGTGGAGCTAGGAGCGGCTAGCTACGCTAACGACGCGATGCTAAACGGTAAAGACGCCGTGCCGCTTTTAATCTTTATGCAAAACGACGCTAACGCCCTAGCGACGGCGCAAGCGGTAAACGCAAAGCTAGACGAGCTAAGCAAAAATTTCCCCGAGGGATTTACGCATACGATCGCATATAACCCGACCGAATTTATCGAAGTCTCTATCCACGAAGTCGTAAAAACCTTCATCGAGGCGATGATTTTAGTCATCATCGTTATGTATATGTTTTTAAAGAGCTTTCGCGCGACCGTGATCCCGATGCTAGCCGTTCCCGTGTCCATCATCGGCACCTTTGGCGGACTGTACGCGATGGGATTTAGTATAAATTTGATCACCCTTTTCGCACTCATCCTTGCTATCGGTATCGTAGTGGACGACGCCATCATCGTTATCGAAAACGTGGAGAGAATTTTACACGAGGAAAAAGACATAACCGTCAAAGAAGCGACCTATAAGGCGATGGAGGAGGTTCAAACCCCCGTCATCTCGATCGTGCTGGTTTTATCCGCCGTCTTCGTCCCGGTTTCTTTTATGGAGGGTTTTGTCGGCGTGATCCAGCGCCAGTTCGCGCTCACTCTGGTTACTTCGGTTTGTATCTCGGGCTTTGTCGCGCTTACGCTTACTCCTGCGCTTTGCGGCGTTATGCTAAAAAAACAAGAGAGCAAACCGTTTTGGTTCGTGCAGAAATTTAACGACTTTTTCGACTGGAGTACGAAAATTTTTACAGCAGGCGTTGCAAAAGTGCTTCGTCACGTGATAATCAGCCTTATTTTGATAGGCGTTATGGGTTTTGCGACTTTCGAACTGTTTAAAAAAGTCCCTAGCGGCCTCGTACCGTCCGAAGATAAGGGCGCGCTGATGGTCATCACTTCGTTACCGCCGTCAAGCAATATGCTAAAAACCAAAGAAGAGGTAAAAACTATCAGCAACATGGTTCTAAGCAACCCAAATGTCGAATTTACGATGGGCTTTGCCGGATACGATATGCTTGCGGGCGCGCTTAGAGAAAACTCTGCCATCAGCTTTATCAAGCTAAAAGACTGGAGCGAGAGAAAAACGCCGGATAGTCAAGCAGACGCGCTAACCGGGCCTTTTAACGGTATGCTTTGGGGCTCGAAGGAGTCGATGAGCTTTGTCGTAAACGTCCCGCCTATCATGGGGCTATCGATGACGGGCGGCTTTGAGATGTATCTACAAAATAAAAGCGGCAAAAGCTACTCCCAGATCGAAGAGGATGTGAAAAAAGTAGTCGCCGCGGCAAACGCTCGCCCGGATCTAACCAGCGTGCGCTCGACGCTAGAGACTAATTATCGCCAGTTTAAAATCGACGTCGATAGGCAAAAAGCCCAGATGTTCGGCGTGAGCGAGAGCGAAATTTTTAGCGCGATCGGCTCAACCTTCGGTTCGTATTACGTCAATGACTTCAACCTTTTCGGTAAATCCTACCGCGTCTACGCTAGAGGCGAAGAGGGCTTTAGAAACAACCCCGAAGATTTGCGTAAAATTTACGTCCGCTCAAGCGGCGGCGAGATGATACCGCTAAACTCGGTAGCCACCTTAACCAGAATTTTGGGGCCCGATATCGTAGATAGATTTAACCTTTTCCCTGCGGCTAAGATCCAAGGCGACCCAAAACCCGGCTACACGTCGGGAGATGCTATAAAAGCGATACAAGAGGTGGTCGAGCAAACGCTAAATATGGAAGAATACTCGATCAGCTGGGCGGGCACGGCGTATCAGGAGGTTAGCTCGCAAGGCACGGGCTCTACGGCGTTTATCTTCGGTATGATTTTCGTGTTTTTGATACTAGCGGCGCAGTATGAGCGCTGGCTAATCCCGCTAGCCGTCATCACCGCCGTTCCGTTCGCGGTTTTTGGCTCGTTAGTCGCCGTTTGGGCTAGAGGGCTAACAAACGACATTTACTTCCAGATCGGACTGCTGCTTCTCATCGGTCTATCGGCTAAAAACGCGATCCTAATCGTCGAATTTGCGATGCAAGAAAGACTGGCGGGCAAGAGCGTGTTTGACGCGGCCGTTAATGCGGCAAGGCTTCGCTTCCGCCCGATCGTCATGACCTCGCTCGCATTTACTTTGGGTGTTTTCCCGATGGTTATCAGCACGGGCGCAGGCGCTGCCTCTCGCCACTCGCTAGGCACGGGCGTGATCGGCGGCATGATAGCGGCCACTACGATAGCGATATTTTTCATACCAATGTTTTACTATCTGCTAGAAAAGCTAAACAACAAAGTCTGGGACAAAAAACCAAGCGGAGCACAGGAGGTCAAAAATGTATAAAATTTTAACTTTAGCCGCGGCGCTATTTTTAGCGGGCTGCTCGTTTAGACCCGAGATCCCCGAGGTCGATACGAAATTTGAATCTACGTATAAATTTGAAACTAGCGACATCAGAGACGAGTGGTGGAAGGAATTTGGCGACGAAAATCTAAACGCCCTCGTAGCTAGCGCGCTAGAGAAAAACACCGACCTTCGCACGGCTTATTTAAATTTACAAAAAGCGGCCGCAAGCCTAGGCATCTCGGAGGCAGATCTTTTTCCTAGCGTAAATTTAAACGTCGGCTACACCAAAGCAAAAAGCAGCGGCGAGACCTACACAAAACAGCCTCAGACGCGCTACCGAAACTCTGAGGTAAATTTAGGCCTTAACTACGAGATAGACCTGTGGGGCAAAGTGCGAAACAGCGTCGAGTCGGCTAAAGCCAGTCTAAACGCGACCAAGCTCGACTACGCCACCGCGCGCCTTAGCATAAGCTCTAGCGTGGCTAAAAGCTACTTCGCGCTCGTGGCTCTAAATATGCGCGAAGCCGTGTTAAAAGACACGCTAAAAACCTACGAGGAGACACTAGCGCTTCGCAAAACGCAGCTTGATCTAGGCGGCATAAACGAGACGACATATCTACAAAGCAAAGCGGCCGTAGAAAGCGCAAAAGTAAGCCTGCTAGAAGTGCAAACCTCGCTGTCTCAGGCTCTAACGTCCGTAGCGATACTAACGGGCAAATCAAACGACGAGATCCTAAGCGGCGCCGTGCAGAGCGCTAAAATGCTACCTAAAGAGCCTGAAGTGAGTGCTGGCGTGAGTGCGGACATACTACTGCGAAGGAGCGACGTAGCTAAAGCATACGCCGATCTAAACGCCACCAACGCGCTAATCGGCGTCGCAAAGGCCGACTATCTACCGTCCATCTCGCTAACGGGACTTTTCGGATTTTCTAGCGTGGATTTTGAAAATATCTTTATCAGCAACGCAAACACGTGGAGCATAGGCGGCTCTTTGGTGCAGAAAATTTTTGATTACGGCAGAACCAAAAACAACGTCCGCATCGCCGAAACCAACGAGCAAATCGCGGCCGTAGCCTATGAAGCTGCGATCAAAAAGGCTCTTGGCGAGGTTAGAGACGCACTAAATAATCGCAAAAACGCCAAACTAACGCTAAATCAGGTCAAAGAGCTCCTGCACTCGCAAGAAAAAATCTATAAGCTAGCCAAGGATCAGTTCGAGGAGGGCTATACCGGGCATCTAGAGCTACTTGACGCACAGCGCAACCTACTCTCGGTTAGACTGCAAGTTATAGCGGCGAATTTGAGCCTCGTCGATTCGGTCGTGGATGTCTATAAGACATTTGGCGGCGGATTTAAAGCCAAATAATTTTACTTTTTGGCGGAGCTTTTCCGCCATTTTTTTGAGCGATTTTTTTAAATTTTGCAAGCGCCGATTAGCAAACCGAGCCGCGGTTTTTAAAATAAGATTCAACTA
>CAUSIL010000112.1:0-6624 GCA_963531395.1 uncultured Campylobacter sp. | reverse complement strand
CTTAGAGATTCTAGATTTTGACTTACTTTTATCAAATTTTGCCTTTATAAAACGCATTTGAAAGCATTTTTTATTCCGCTTTTTCCCACACGGGCGTTTCGTCTAGCGGGACGTATTCGCACAGGCGCTCGTATGGCTTGTAGTCAGCCTTGTAGGCTAGGCTAGGGCAGTTTTTGACATAGTAGCCTAGATATATCCAGCGCAAATTTAGCTGCCTAGCTAGTAAAATTTGCTGATAGAGCGAGTATCTGCCGATGCTAAGGTCTGCAAAATCAGGATCATAATAGCAATAAATCGCCGAAATGCCGTCGCTAAGGATGTCGATGAGATCGACGCCGATGAGCCTGCCGTCTGCAAAATACGCAATCTCCTTGCCAAACTCCGCGTGCCCCGCGACGTAGAGCTCGTAGTAGCGGCGGAAGTCCAGCTCGTAGTACTTCCACTCGCGCTTTTGCTGCATAAATTTATGGTATTTTTTGTATAACGCCACGTGCGCGTCGTCTATGAGCGGCTTTGTGAGGATGATTTTGGTATTTTCGTTTTTGCGTATAGTGCGGCGGGCGGATTTGCTAAATTTAAAATTTAGCGCATCGACCCTGATATTTACGCACTCGCGGCAACCCGCGCAGTTTGGCTTGGAGAAATATTTGCCAAAGCGCCTAAAGCCGCGCCTAGCTAGAGCGTCGTTTACGGCAAAGTCGCAGCCGTCTATGTAGCGATACTCCATGCGCGAGTCCCTGTCCTTGAGGTAGGGGCAGGGGCTAGGTAGGGTGGAAAACGGCACGACTAGCACTTTTTGATATCCGCGTCCTTGACGTAGGCTAGAAACTCATCGCGTAAATTTTGCTCTTTGTGCGCGATGGCTTCTTCTTTGCTGAAGGTTTTTGGCTCAGGCTTTAAATTTTGCTTTGCGGCATTTTTGGCGGCTGAATTTGAGCTCAAATTTGCATTTTGCTCCTTTTGCAGCTCTTTTTTTATATCCTTTAAGCTATCGAAAAAATCATTCATCCGCGTGCTCCTCTTTAAATTTCCTGGCGTCTTTTACTCTTTGTATCGCGGCGGCGATGGCGGCGATCACCTCTTCGTTGTCCTCGTTGTCTTTGGTTTTCATCTTTTCTAGCAGGGTAGGCATCTTGTTTTCGACGTAGGACGTATCGAAAAATCCTCGCCTAAAGTCGCGCTCCTTGCTGATGCTGAGCAAAAACGGGATCGTGGTTTTGACGCTGCCCTCGATCGTAAACTCATCCAGCGCGCGTTTTAGTTTATTTACGGCTAGATCGTAGCTAGGCGCACGTACGATGAGCTTAGCTAGCAAGCTATCGTAAAACGGCGGTATCTGATAGTCTTTATATAGATGGCTATCTACGCGCACGGAAGGACCTAGAGCAGGGTAGTAGCCGCTGATCTCGCCGGGGCTTGGGATGAAGTTTTGCCATGCGTCCTCGGCAGTGATACGCGCCTCGATCGCAAAACCTTGCGTGATAACGTCGCTTTGCTCCATGTCGAGGATTTCGCCCGCCGCGATACGGATCTGGCGCACGATGAGATCCACGCCCGTGATCTCCTCGGTCACGCCGTGCTCGACCTGGATACGGGTGTTCATCTCCATAAAATAAAAGTTGTTGTAATCATCGAGCAAAAACTCGATCGTGCCAGCGTTGGTGTAGTTTACGGCCTTTGCCGCTGCGACTGCGGTCACGCCCATGCTTTTTCGCAGGCTTTCGCTCATCGTCGGACTCGGCGCTATCTCGAGGATCTTTTGGTGGCGGCGCTGGATCGAACAGTCGCGCTCGGCTAGGTGGATGATGTTGCCGTATTTGTCGCCTAAAATTTGAAACTCGATGTGGCGCGGATTTACGACGTATTTTTCCATAAAAACTTCGTCGTTATTAAAAAACGCCTTAGCCTCTCGCGTGCAGCTTTCAAAGCTAGATTCTAGCTCCTCTTCTTTCCACACGACGCGGATGCCGCGTCCGCCGCCGCCGCCGCTAGCTTTTAGGATAACCGGATAGCCGATGCGCTCGGCGTATAGTTTGATGTTTTCTATCGTTTCGTTGTTTAGCTTTTCGGTGCCGGGCACGATAGGGATGCCGTTTTTATTCATCAGATAACGAGCGATGTTTTTATTGCCCATTTTTCGGATGACGTCGGCGGTAGGTCCGATGAAAACCAGCCCCGCATCCTCGACCTCTTTGGCAAATTCGTAGTTTTCGCTCAAAAATCCGTAGCCCGGGTGTATCGCGTCTGCGCCGCATGCTTTTGCGACCTCGACTATGCGCTTGGCGTCTAGGTAGCCCTTGATCGGATCGATGCCGATCTGGTAGGCCTCGTCGGCTATTTTGACATGCAGGCAGTCTTGGTCGGGCTTGGTGTAGATGGCGACGTTTTTGATGTGTAAGTCTTTGCAGGCGCGGATAACGCGAACGGCGATCTCTCCGCGGTTTGCGATCAAAATTTTATGTATCACTTGGCTTTCCTTTCTTTGTCGTTTTTCAAATTTTACTCTTTTTTGCTTGCTGATGCTTGAAATTTGCTTTATATACTATATTTATGGCGTAAGATAACATAAAGATTTTTTATAGACGATTAAATGCGGCAAATTTAGCGCATAAATTTGAAATTTTATATACTTGCGGTAAATTTAATGCAATAAAATAAGCGAAAAAATAAAATTTTTGTAAATACGTCAAAATTTATGAAAGATTTAAGAAACCTTTGGCTATACTTCACATTTCTTTTAAAGTGCGCTCGTAGCTCAGCTGGATAGAGCATTTGATTGCGGTTCAAAAGGTCAGGGATTCGAATTCCTTCGAGCGCACCATTTATTCATTTCTTAAGTTTTCTTTTTAATTCTTTTCTTTTCACGAAGCGCGTTTTTATCGGGGGTTAAGCTGATTTTTACTTTTCTTTTGTTTTCTTTACTTTTCTTTGTATTTCTTTTCTTTTAAGGATTTTTAACGGATAATTTTACAGATAAATCTCTATCCGTTAACTTTTGTCCGTAAAAAATCTTTGCTTGATTTTTAGGGGCTTGCGGATATATAAAGGATAAAAAATGCCAAAGATCAATCCACCTCTAACCGACACGGCCATAAAAAATTTAAAGCCTAAGGACAAAATTTATAAAAAATCCGACGGACAAAATTTGTTTATATTTATTGAGCCGGGCGGACGTAAATTTTTTGCGCTTGAGTATAAAAGCCCGCTCACGCTTAAGATGCGGCGCATGGCTTTGGGCAACTATCCGCTTTTGACTTTGGCCAAGGCCAGAGAGCTAAGGATGGAGCTTTTGCGCCAAATAAACGACGGGGTCGATCCGCTCAGCGCAAAAAGTAGCGATACGAGTAGAAATTTTGAGCGTTTGGCCATGGAGTGGATAGATAAAAAAAGCGAAATAATCAAAGAGTGGACGGCGCAAAATCAAACTAGAAACGCGCAAAAATATCTATTCCCGTACCTCGGCAAAAGAGATATATCAGGCATCACGGCCGCCGAAATAATCGAAGTCCTGCGAAAAGTCGAGAGCGGCGGTAGCCTGAGCGTGCTAAAAAAGCTTTTTCAGTTTTGTGGGCAACTGTGGCGATACGCCGTAGTTAGCGGCAAAGCGTCTCACAACATCATCGCTGATATAGATTTTAAATACACGTTTAAAACCAAAAAGCAGCAAAACTACCCGGCGCTAACGGACGATAACGATCTGCGCGCGCTGGTGCTAGCTATCGACGAATACGGCGGCGAGTATAAAACAAAGGTCGCGCTCAAGCTCGGGCTTTATACGGCGGCTCGGTCGTTTAACATACGGGCGGCGCAGTGGAGCGAGTTTGATTTCGATAAAGAAATTTGGAGTATAGAAGCGGGCAAAATGAAGCAGGATGAAGTTTTTAAACTTCCTATATCTAGGCAGGTCAAGGCGTTGCTGCTTGAATATCGCAAATTTGCCGGGCGCAGCGACTATCTATTTTTTAACCACTTTAGCAAAACCAAATATATGAGCGAAAATACGCTAAACGTCGCGCTTAGGCGCATGGGCTACACGAAAGACGAAATAGTATATCACGGTTTCCGCTCAAGCTTTAGCACCGCCTGCAACGAAAATACGCATATCCACGGCTACTCCGAGGCTATAATCGAAAAATGTCTAGCGCATAAAGACGCAAACTCGGTGAGGGCGGCGTATAATAGGGCGGCAAATTTGTCGCATATGAAGGGATTGATGCAGTGGTGGGCGGATTATTTGGACGGCTTAATCGCTTAAGCCGTCTGCATAGGGGCGGTTTTGACCGCGCTTTTGATAAAATTCTCGATGCTAGCCCTAGGATATACTACTGTTTTTTTACCTAACTTGAGCTTTTCGATATAGCCCTCTTTAACGTAGCGCCAAAGCGTAGCGTCGCAAACTCCGCCCAGCATCTCTTTTGCTTCTTTGGTGGTGATGTATTCTTGACCTATCATTTCGTGTCCTTCACTCTAAACCCTAGCGCGTAAAGCGGGCTGAAGTTATGAAAATTACTAAGTTTTTCAATCTCGGCTCTAGTTGCGCGGTAATCTGATTTTTCCCAGTGACCGTCCGCGTCTTGATATTCCCAATACCAAAGCGCGTCATCTATCTTCACGTATTCTTCGCATACTTGATGTTCGGGTATTATCGCGCCGCCCTTAAACTCTATCCCCCCGTCTTCCGTATATCCTTTCACCGTCCATATATAGCCGTTATTCTCATCTAGCATCAACATTTGTGCATCTTTTTCTATCACTTTATCGCCTTCTTCAAATTTGCGATTTTTTGGCCTTACGCGGTATTCAAAACTATTCCAATCCCAAAGCGGGCATTTTATTTCGCTCCAATTGCCCGCGCCTTTGTCGCTTACTTCTATCGCCTCGCCTCTAGCGTAGGCTTGCATTACCGCTATCATTTCGTCCGTGTTCATTATTTATCCTCCTATTCGTTTTAATTTCGGCTATTTACCGCTGTTTCTGACGGCATCTAGTATTGAATTTGTGCTATTGTATTTTATAAGTTCTGTCTCGAATTTTCTAGCGTAAAACTTCATTTTCGCTATGATCGCGTACATTTCCTCTTGCGATAAATTATCGGCTTCGTCGAGAGCAAAAGTGTCGTAACCGTTAATCAGATGATATATAACGACTCTGCAAAACTGGTCAATCTCTTTTTTCGTTAAGGTTTTCTTTCGTTTCATACAAAATCCTTTAAATATTCTCGATATAAAAATACGCTAGGCGTTGGCTATCCTCGGCCTCTTTGCTGTATTTAGTGTCGTAGCTTTTGTTTGAGATATACATTATTTTTTCCTTATTGCACGCGTAAAACTCCGCCAAGATCGGTGCTAGCCTTTGCCCCTTACGTTCGTTCGGTGCAAAACGCAAATAAAGCAGATCGCAGGCTAGCTGTGGCGCGGTAGTGCCAAAGTTTTCCTTGCGAACGTAGGCTTTGTTGTCAAGGGCTGCTATTTGCACGTCTATGCGCTTTTTGTGCTCGTAGTAGTATCTAGCAATCGGCGTCATTGCCGCCAATAGCTCGTCGATAAACTTTGACGCTTTCTTGTTGATAAAAAGCCCTAGCTCCTGCGAGCTATCCTTTTTTAGATAGCTATACGCCATTATGAAAATAGCGGCGTCTTTGAGTTCTGCCGTGGTCATCGTTTAGCCTATACCTCAATCATCCCAAACAGCGCGCCCGGGTCGTAAATCGTATAGCCGTTTAGCAAAGCGTGATTCATCTCCATCAAAATACCTTTTGAGTCTTGGGTGATGCGATAATCGCAGGTCTTTTCGCTAGGTACGAATATCGCGCCGCAAGAATCAAGCTGTTTTAGGCAAATTTTCATAACCTCGTCGTAATCTAGATTCCTATACCGCGCGTTGTTAAGTACGGGACTAAAAAGCTCATACCTCTCGTCGCCGTTAAAATACTCGTTGGCCTCGGCAAGAGCCTTGATCGCTACCTCGCGCGCCGTTTTCTTGTCGTCGCCGAATGCCGAATAGGGGCTGCACACGTAAATTTTAATAACTTCCATCGCACACCCCTTAAAACGGTATCGTCTCGTCTATATAGTTGCTAGCGTCTAAATCCTCGCTAGCAGGCGGCACATCTTGATACTCGCTACGTCTAGGGGCGCTCCAAACGACGTCGTACAGCACATCCTCTTTGGCTTTTTCGCCGGCATTAAAAAGAGCGATATAGATTTTGTAGCCCGGCACCGCAGGAGTTTCGATAAAGCCGCTTATATAATTTGTCATGCCGTCCTTGCTCTGCCTGCGCCATAATGCGCCTACGATCTGCCTTTGCCCCTCGTAGCCTTTCGCCTTTTGAAGGGCTAGTTGGAAATCTGGAAAGTCTTTATTTTTCTTTTTATCTTCGGCGCTTGGGCTTAACATAACAACTTCTAAAGGCCTCAAAAATGGGATCGCTACAACCCCGCCGACATACCCCACGTCTGTACCGTCGGCATTTTTGTAACTTTTGCGTTTAAAATAACCTATGTTCATATCCTACTCCTCGAATAAATTTCGTTCTTTTGGTGTCGCAGTATCTGCGAATATCTCGTCGCCGTCCTCGATAGCGCGCTCCATGGTCATCTCTTTTTTGGGATCCAGCATAAATTT
>CAUSIL010000111.1:0-6710 GCA_963531395.1 uncultured Campylobacter sp. | reverse complement strand
AAAAAAGGTTAAATTTATATTTTTTTTCGTATTATTAACCCTCATTACACTTTTAAGGTTTAAGAAATGCTAAACGAAAAATTTTTCAGGGCGCTGTTTTTCGTCCTCATCGTCTCCGCGGGCGTTTACTATTTTTACCCGACGGAGTTAAACGAGGCGCAACGTCTAGCTTACCTTAAAAGCTACGGCGTGACGCTAGGACTTACCATCGGCGGCACGGCTATCGGCGTGACTTTGGGCTTTATTTTGGCGTTTTTAAAGTTTTTAAATATCAAAATTTTAAGCTTTCTCATCGACGAATACGTAGATATCCTGCGCGGAACGCCGATTATTTTGCAGCTTCTTATATTTTCGGTCGTGATTTTTGCTACTTGGAGCGATAACTTTTACGTCGCTTTGATCGCGCTTGGGCTAAACAGCTCCGCATACGTCGCAGAGATCGTGCGTAGCGGCATAAATAGCGTCGATAAAGGGCAAATGGAAGCCGCAAGGGCGATGGGTCTAAACTACTACGTTTCGATGCGCGAGGTGGTGTTTCCGCAAGCGACTAAAAACATCCTGCCTGCGCTTGCGAACGAATTTATCTCGCTTTTTAAAGAGACGTCAGTCGTTGGCTACATCAGCGTCATAGACATCACGATGCAAAGCAAGAGCCTACAGGCGGTATTTTATAGCCCGGAGCCCGTCATTTTCACGGGTATAGTTTACTACGTCAGCGTGAAGTTCTTTACGTTTTTGGTTAAAATTTTAGAGAGGAGACTAAATCGCCATGATTGAGATTAGAAATTTGAGTAAAAATTACGGCGATTTACGCGTCCTCGATGGCATCAGCGTAGATATCAAACAAGGCGAAATCATCGCTATTATAGGCCCTAGCGGCGGCGGCAAGAGCACGTTTTTACGTTGCATAAATCGCTTAGAAGAGCCAAGCGGCGGGCACATCAAGATAAACGGCGAGGATATAACGGACAAAAAAACGGATATAAACAAAATCCGTCAAAAAGTGAGCATGGTTTTTCAGCACTTTAACCTTTTTGCAAATAAAAACGTCTTGCAAAATTTAACCCTAGCTCCGATAAAAGCGGGAATTTTGGATAAGCAAAGCGCGGAAAAAAGAGCCGACGAGCTACTAAAAAGCGTGGGTCTAAGCGATAAAAAATACGCCTTCCCACATAAGCTCTCAGGCGGCCAAAAACAGCGTATAGCAATCGCCAGAAGCCTCGCGATGAATCCCGAGGTCATACTCTTTGACGAGCCTACCAGCGCGCTAGATCCCGAGATGATCGGCGAGGTGCTAGACATCATGAAGGACGTCGCGGCAAAAGGCATCACGATGCTAGTAGTCACCCACGAGATGGGTTTTGCTAAAAACGTGGCAAATAGGATATTTTTCATGCACGGCGGTAAAATAGCCGTGGACGACACGCCTAAAAACGTATTTGAAAACCCTAGCAATCAGCGTTTGCAGGATTTTCTAGGTAAAATTTTAAACCACTAAAAGGAGGTCAAAATGTCACAAAACATCGTTGCGGCTTTGTCCGCCGGCAAATTTAAAAAACTTTTCGTTTTCGTAGCCGCCGCTTTGATGCTTTCAGGCTGCGGTCAAAGCTCGAATGAAAAAGCGAGCAAAGACGCCGCAGTAAAAAACGAGGCAGCCCCCGTAGCGGTACAACAAACGATAAGAGTGGGCTCTAGCGCGGACTATCCGCCGTTTGAGTATATCGACGAGCACAATAAGATCGTAGGCTTTGAAATCGATATGATAGAGGCCGTCGGCAAGAAAATAGGCGTCAAATTCGACGTACAAAATATGAGCTTTGACGGGCTGATCCCCGCTCTAAAAACGGGCAAGATAGACGCCGCGCTAAGCGGTATGAGCGCGACCGAGGAGAGAAGAAAATCGGTCGATTTTACCAAGCCTTATTATTTTTCGGATAATCTTTTCATCCGCAAAAAAGGCACCGACGTAAATGCGACCAATATGCATCTCAAAAAAATAAGCGCGCAAATAGGCACGTTGCAAGAGACCGCGGCTAAATCTATCTGCGGCGACCTAGCCGTGCCTGCAGAAACCGTAGCGGCTGCGATTTTATCGCTAAAAGCGGGCAAGATCGACGTCGTGCTAACTGATAGCCCGATCGGCTACGAGTATCTAAAACAAAACTCGGATTTAGAAGAGTTTTTAAAGCTTCCCGACGGAACCGAGGGCTTTGCCGTCGCATTTGATAAGGGCAAGCACCTAGAGCTAATCGGCAAGATAGACGCCGCGATAGAGGAGCTCAAAAAGAGCGGCGAATTTGACAAGATGATGGAAAAATACGGCCTGAAATAAATTTGCGTGCCCGCACCTAGTCGCGGGATTAAATTTAAAACCAAATTTAAAGGAGAGAATATGAAAAAGATTTTTGCGCTGCTTTTAGCGGCTCTAGCTACGCTTGGCGCCGCCGAGCTAAAGATCGGCACGGCCGCTAACTATCCGCCGTTTGAGTACGTGGACGAGCAAAACAAAATCACGGGCTTTGACATGGATCTAGTAGCGGAGCTCGCTAAACGCGCGGGTTTTGAGTACAAGATCGTAAATATGAGCTTTGACGGCCTAATCCCTGCTCTAAAAACGGGCAAGATCGACGCCGTAGCAAGCGCGATGAGCGCAACCGACGATAGACGAAAGTCGGTTGATTTCACGCAGGCTTACTACGCGACGGAAAATATCTACTTGCGCGCTAAAGGCAACGACGCTATCGCGAGCAAAGACGCCCTAAACGGCAAAAGAGTGGGCGTGCAACAAGGCACCGTCCAAGAGATCGCCGCTAACGCTATCGCAGGCGCTAAAGTCGTGCCTGCCGAGGATCCGGTTCCGCTAATCATGGGACTAAAAAAAGGCAAGATAGACGCGGTCGTGCTTGATAGCTCGATCGGTTACGGCTTTTTAAAGAAAAATCCCGAGCTTGAAGAATTTTACAAAGAAAACGACGGTAGCGAGGGCTTTTCTATGGCGTTTGACAAAGGCAAGCAAGCAGATCTAATCGCTAAAATAAACGCCGCGCTTGAAGAGATGAAAAAAGACGGCAGCTACGACAAACTACTAGAAAAATACGATCTAAAATAATGAAAAAAAGCGCATTTTTTACTCTGCTTAAATTTTGCGCTTTAGCCTTGCTGTCGGTAAATTCGGCTGCTCAGTTTACCGACATGCAAATCACAGAGACGACCAAATCCAAACGCGAAAAAGTCGTCAAAGAGGTCCTTTTTCTAGAAAAAATTTTAGACTACGATACCTTCATCTTTAGACTAAACGCCGCCGTGATCGCCCCTTGCAAGCTTGCAAACGTTAAATTTTACGACGGCTCAAAATGCATAAAAGATAAAAAAGAGCTGGAAATTTTCGGCAAATCCTACGACAAAGAGATCAAGAAGATATTTCGTCCCGAGCGCAACTACTACGTGCTCACTCTAAAAAATCTAGGCGATAGATGGCTGTGCGAAGTAAGCGACGAAAGCAAAATCTTAAACAAAACCCTGGTCAAAAACGGCCTTGCTTCGCCTACTAGCAAAGAGTACCAAAAAATCGAGGTCAAAGAGGACTGGCAAAGAAAAATCACGCGGAAATTTACGAGTGCCTAACCGGCAAAAAGCTAGAAGAAGAAAAGAAAAAACCTAAAAAAGCCGAAAATAACGCCACCAAAAACGATCAAACCGAGCAAAACTCTTTAGGCTTGCAACCTGCGCAAACGCAGCCGCAAACTCGGCCGTCGCCGATGGAGTCGCAAGGAAACGGCCCCGTAAATTTAAAGGAGCTAGGAGTCGAGTTTGGCAAGGATTTTGGCGACAAATAAATTCGCCTAAAGATAAATTTAACAAAACCGCTCAAGGCAAAACAATGAAAAATCCTAAAAAAAATATCCTAATCATCGCAGGCAGCGACAGCGTCGGGGGCGCAGGTATACAAGCCGATATAAAAACCTGCGAGGCCTACGGCTGCTACAGCGCGACTGCGATCACGGCTCTAACCGCACAAAACACGAGCGGCGTGAGCGCGGTAATGCCCGTAACGCCCGAGTTTTTAAACGCGCAGCTAGAGGCCGTCTGCGCCGAGTTAAAATTTGACGCGGTAAAGATCGGCATGCTCTTTAACGAGCGGCTCATAGCCTGCGTCAAAGCCTGGCTAGAGCAAAACCGCGGCGTGCCAACCGTGATAGACCCCGTCTGCGTGGCTAAATCAGGCGCCAAACTACTGCAAGAGGGCGCCATAAACGCGCTAAAAGAGCTTTTAAGCCTCGCTCGCATCGCGACGCCGAATTTAGACGAAGCGCGCATTTTGGGGTTAAATTTTGACGGCGAGAGGTTAAATTTAGGCGCGGATCTGCCCTGCGACGTGGTGCTAAAACGTACGCAAACAAGCGAGATTTGCGAGGACACGCTTTATAAAAAAAGCGGCGAGATAGTTAAATTTAATGAGCCGCTCGAGCAGCCTACGATCATGCACGGCGCTGGTTGCAGCTTCTCAGCGGCTATAGCCTGCGCTCTAGCGTGCGGAGCAGACGAGATAACGGCGATCAGACGCGCCAAAGCCTTCGTAGCAAACGCGATCAAAAACGCTCACGGCTCAAATTTCGGCGCGAGGCTGCTAGATCACAAAGCCGCGGGCGAAAATGTCTGAAATTTACGCCATCACGGACGACATCCTAACGCCTGAAAATAGCGTGCTAGAGCAAACTCGCGAGCTGCTAGAGTGCGGAGTGAAGTTTTTACAGTACCGCACCAAGCTTGAGCCCAAAAACGAGCGCGTAGCGACTGCTCTAAAAGGGCTTTGCGAGCGCTACGGAGCGAGATTTATCGTAAACGACGACGTAAAATTCGCCGCCAAAATAGGCGCAAACGCCGTGCATATCGGCAAAGACGACGGCGGAGTAAAGGCTGCTCGCAAGATCCTGGGCGAGGACGCTTTCATCGGCGTTAGCTGCTACGACGATCTAAATTTAGCCCTGAAAGCGCAGGATGAGGGCGCCTCTTACGCGGCATTTGGCGCCTTGTTTGCGAGCCCGACCAAACCGCACGCCCCGCTTTGCAAATTTGAAACTATAATGCGCGCAAAGCAAATTTTACGAATCCCCGTTTGCGTGATCGGCGGCATAAACGCGGCAAATATCGCCCAAATCGTCGCGCTAAATCCAGACTATATCGCCGTTATCTCAGCGCTCTACCGGCCCGCATCCATAAAAGAAAATCTGCGAAATTTGCAAGCGTTTTTATAAAAATGCGCTAAAACTAAGTCAAATTTGCGTTATTAGTCCGCGTAATACTCCGCTCAAATTTAAGCCGAATTTGATAAAATTTGCTTGATTAAAAAGGAGAAAAATGAAAACTCTAATCATCCTAGCCCACCCAGACATCCAAAACTCGGTTATAAACAAACGCCTGCTACAAGAGGCTCTCAAAGAGCCGCAGCGCTTTAGCATTCATGATTTGACGCAAGTTTACGGGGGCGAAAGTATCGCTGCCGCGCGCGAGCAAGAGCTCATCAGAGCCCACGACGCCCTCGTTTTGCAGTTTCCGCTTCACAACTTCTCCTGCCCTCCGATTTTAAAATCGTGGATCGACGCGGTGATGACGCACGGCTTTGCCTACGGACGCGGCTCGGACGGCATAGCGGGCCGTAAGGTGGCTCTAGCCGTGACCGCAGGCATCAAAAAGAGCGATTACTGCCCGCAAGGACGCTATCATTTTAGCTTGCGCGAGGTTCTTACGCCGTTTGAGCTTGCGTTTAAATACTATTTTCACGCCGATTACCGCGACTTTTTCGCATTTTACGGTGCCGAGGAGACTCCGGGCGTGGACTACGTATCAAGCAAGGACGATTTAGAGCGCGGAGCTAAAGAATACGCGGAGTTTTTGCGAAAGTTAGGCTAAATTTGACGGTCGCAGTTAGCCTTGCCGTGCGTAAATTTGCCTCGCTTAAATCACGGAGATTGCGCTAAATTTAAGATCTATAGCCGCTATATCCGCGATTTGCCGCCCGGCAAATTTGCAAGCGTTTTTGTAAATTTAAATGCGGGCGAGCGGCTTAAATTTGACGGATTTGCCCGCGTTGCTCAAATTTTACGTCGAATTTGAGCGTCAAATTTACGGCAGCCGGGCTTAAATTTAAAATCTCCGCGCCAAATTTGTCAAGTTACGCCGAAGGCTAATCTTTTTTATAAAACACGTTAAAACCAAATCCGCCAAGCAAGATTATCATGCCCGCAATCCCCAAAATGGGCGAAAACCAAAAATCCATCGTCCCCGCGCAGAGCAAAACAAGTCCCGCGCAAAGGTTGATCGCGATATCCACGACAAAGCTAGCGCCCCTCTCAAAAAAGCCTTGCGATTTTTTCGCAGTCAGATTTTTACTGAGATTTCGTATCTCTAAAACCTTGAAATTTTCGTATTTCACGCTCGCTTCGTCGCCGTTTTCTAGCTCTAGGGCGCGCTTTTTAGGGCCGCTACCCCACAAAAACGTATCGCCGACCGTGACGCTAAAATAGTTTTTCTCTTTCGTCTCAAAAATCCTTAGATTTCGCGCCGCGCCGCTAATCTCGCCGTTTGCCTTGGGCTCTTTTGCGGCGTCTAGCATCAACCTAACGCGCAAACCCAAAGACGCCTCGCCGTGATATTTAAACCAAGCAAAGGCAAGAGAGCCAAAACCAAAAACTAGAAGCAAAGTGCCAAAA
>CAUSIL010000110.1:0-6845 GCA_963531395.1 uncultured Campylobacter sp. | reverse complement strand
AAACGAAGGCTCGGGCGGCTTTTTGGGCGCAATAAAGAGGCTTTTTGGAAAGTAAATTATGGGCCAAAAATCGGGTTTCATAAAAATACTCGGGAGGTTAAAAGCCATTTTGGAAAATTAAATTATAACTTGCCGCCGTTAAATTTAAAAACGTCTTTTCTGCAAAAACATTTCTAACACCGCTTCTCTTGCGTAAAATACAGGAAATTTACGATATAAATTTCCTGTACCGCGTATTTGATATTTTATTTTAAGCTTAAGTTTTATTTTTATACTTATACTATATAATAATAAAATTTTAAATACTAAGCACAAATATTTAAAAAATTTAACCCAAAGGTATAAAATGTCTTTAACTCAGTCTCAAATTTCAGGACTTTACGTCGCTTTATTCGGTAGAGCTAGCGAAGGCGCAGGCAACGAGGGCTGGCTAAAATCGGCAAACGCAAATAATTTAAAACTATCCAGCGTTGCAAATTTGATGTTAGACACGACGGCATCGAAGGAATTTTTCGGCAAAAGCCTAGAGAGCAATGAAAATTTTATCAAGCATATTTACGCTACTTTGCTAAACAAGGATGAAAATACCGATCTGGGCGGTAAAGCCGGCTGGGTAAAAATGCTCAACGATACAAACGATAGAGGCCACGTTGTAAGCGAAATTTTAAAGGCGGCGCTAAATCCGATACATGCGCAAAGCGCGGATGCCGCTACGAGAAACGCCCATAAAATGCTGATAAACAAAATAATCGCATCAAACGTCGTAGCCGATAGTATAAAAGACGTGCCTGAGGGCGACGTAAAAATAACCCTAAATTCATTTTTAAAAATAAACGATGCGGTAACGGCAACGTCCTCTGCCGAAGATATAAAAAACGCTATCCTAAGCAATAAATCAAATTTGACCCTAAACGGAGCAAAACTAGACGAGTCGCTAAGCAAAAACGACAAAATATCGGTAATATCGCAGGTAACGGGCAAGAGCCAAAGCGAGATAAAAAAAGAATTTCCAAACTACGACAAAGACTACTCTGTGACCCCAAGTCCAAAACCGCTCCCAAATCCGGATCCAAAACCGACCATAGAAAAAGTCGACGTTAAGACATTTTTGAAAAAAACCGCAAGCCACGTGGACGAAAATACTTCGTTTTCTATAGAGGATGAAGCCGGAAATATACAAAGCAATATAGATAAAATCGCGTCAAATTTAAAATACGTTTTATCGATCAAATTTAGCGGAAGCTTCACTTTAGACGCGAACAAAACCTCCGTAAAACTGCTAGATAAAATTTCCGAAGGTAAAATTTGGCTGCAAAACGCGACCAAAGATCATTTAGACCTGATAAAAAGCGCGCCCGTAGAGAAATTTTTTATAGACGACAGCAAGGATTTTACACTAGATATCGCTACTTTCGTATCTTTAAAACATAAAATCGCAAGAGGTGATAAATTTACGCTAAAAGATACTTCGGCAAATATCGTTAAAAACTTCGATCAAATAAAATCCCTCGTAGATAGCGTCAAAACCATAGATAGCTCCGATAACAGCGAGATAAAGCTAATAAAAGCCCAGTATGACGTCATAAAAGACCTGGTGTCGCAGGACGATAAAGATAACAACGTCTATAAAGTCGAGGAAAAAACGGGCAAAGCGGCTATGACTCCTACCGACGTAAAAGACGGTAAGGCTTTTGCTTGGGAATACGTAAACGATAGCACCGGAATAACATATAAAATACAATTTGGCAAAAGAGACGCTCAGCCCGAAAATTCGGATATAAAAGTCGATATGCCGGACGGTAAATTTTATAACGGCGAAAATATGATCAAAGACTACAAGATCAAAGCCTATAAAATCTATGAAAAAGGCGGCTACAAAGTGACCGAAGAGTACACCCCAAGTACCTCGAAATCAGGCGATATCGTTAGAGATAAATTTGACGAAAAAGGCGCGCTAGAGGAAAAAATATTAGAAAGATCCAGCGGCGAAAAGCTCACTCTATCTTACGAGGACGGCAAGCTAAGCAACGCCGTAAAAACCGACCCCGAGTACGCAAATACCGATATAAACTTTGAAGTTAGCAAAGATAGCGAAAATCTAGACTACAAAGGCACGCTATATCTAAACGCAAACTCGCCCGAGCATCTAAGTATCCTTAATCCGCACTTTAACTATAAAGGTAAGGTTGCCGTAACAGATAGCGCGCTAGATACGAAATGGACGGCCGACATCGGAAAAGACGAAGCGATATATAGGGCGTACGAAGGGCGATTTTCAGACGACGTAAAACTAGTGTCAAAGGCCGCATACACTACTCACAACAACTACGGAGTCGATAATTTTGATATACCTCAAACGCTTCGAGAAAATGCGAATCTAAAAAAAAATAAGCATAGACGCTCAAACCGGCAACCTAGCAAACGGCTCGGAGTTTAGCGTGCTAGATAACGCTCAAGATAAAATCACGCTCCCGTCAAATATCACCGAACTATCAAAAGCGCAAGACGGCGTAAATCTGCAAAATATCGAGGAAAAGCTATCTACGCTTGGAGTCGGTAAGGCGCAGTATTTCTTGCAAAACGTAGGCGAAGACAAATTTAATGCCTATATGGCGCTAAATACGGACGGCAAAGAGGGCTATCAAGACGGCAGCGATACCCTGATAGAGATAAAAGACGTCGAGTATAGAAGCAATTTTAAGCAGTTAAAAGACGGCGCGACGTCGATCTATAACAAACTAACGCCTGATTTTACCGTCCCTACTCCGTCCACTTTCCAAAACGCGGTAGCCAAGGACGCGACCGGCGGAAAAAGTAAAATTTGGGAATACGAGGCTAGCTCTACGAAAAAATATCAAATCGTTTTTGAAAAAGAGCAAGACGAAAATAGCGGATTTAAATTTGCAGACGGAGTGTTTTTCGATAAAAACGACAAGCCGATAAACGCAACCGGCTGGCAAAGCAGAGCTAAAGTCTACGAGATAGACAAATCTACTCCAAACGTCGAGGTTATAAAAAGCCTAAATAACAACGAAGGCGGAAGGGTCATAGAAACCGTAACCAAGACCTACGACACATCGGGCAAGCTCATAAAACAAACGCTCCAAGACGACATGTATAGTAAAAACGATAAAACAGTAGACGTAACCTACGAGAACGAACAGGTAAAATCAGCCGTAATAACAAGTGCCCAGTATGCCAATAAAACGGTTAAATTTGACGTCGGCTCCGATAATGAAGCTTCCCTGCTAGCAACAAAATCCGCGCTTACGATGGATTTATCTACGCCTTGGGATCTAAGCCCGCGAAATGACGTAACCAAAGGCTTTAAAGGTACTGCGACCATAACCGATAAGGCGCTAGATAAAAAAGCCGTAGCTAATGTCGGCGATACGCAAACGACGTTTAAAATTTACGAAAATATAAACTCGGATAAAATTTCCCTCATTTCAAAGGCTAAAGGCAACAACGGATCGTTTTTAAACAAAGAGGAATTTGATATCAAAGAAACGCTCGCTCAAAATCCGGACGCTAAAAAGATAACGATAGACGCAGGTAACAAAATGATGCAGATATCAAAGGGTGAAAAAATAAAACTACCTGATAATATCACTAAAATCTCAAAAGCAGCAGACGGAACCGATTCGTCGAATTTGCAAACCAAACTTGCAAATTTGAAAGCGGGCGAAGGCGTTTATTTCTTACAAAACGTGGGCGGAAATAAATTTGACGCGTACCTAGCGCTAAATACGGACGGCGTAGAAGGCTACCAAGAGGACAGCGATACTCTCGTAAAAATCGCTGGTGTGGCTTACGGGGCTAGCTTTAGCGACGTAAACGGCGGATATACGACGCTAAGCTAAATTCATATAACGGGGCTAGGTTTTGGCCCCGTTATATTACTCTTTAAATTTATAAGCTTTTAATTTTAAATTAACCGCTATAAATACGGAAAATATACCTAGCTTTTACCGCCTAAATTTAGCTTGTTTTTAGGATACGGCAACACGGTTAAAGGCTAAATTTACTCGTTTCCATAAAATCTAAATTTAAAAATATCAAGCAAATTTAGTTTTTTGTTTTCTTGCAAAATAGCCAGTTTTCGCCGTTTGGGCTTATTTGGGATTTTACCGCTACTACCGGTTAAATTTATACGCAAATTAAAATCGGACCAAAAAAAGAGGGGATGCAAACTATACCGCCGTCGCTATATCAAGTATAAAAAGATCCGCCTTGCCCGTTTTAGACAAGGCGGTAAGAAAATCAGAATAAATTTAAGATAGTAGGCTTATTTTCCTCGACCCATTTGTCGATGCGTTTTGCATAGTTTTCATCGCCTTTGACGTCTAGGGCTAGGCCTGCGAATTTGCCGTTAATGAAAAACGCGGAGTGGTTAAATTTATATCCGTCCGCGTCGCTAGCGCCGAAAATTTGCGCGTCCTTTAGATACGGCAAAAAATCCACCGCGCCGCTAAAAAGCGTTTGCGGGTGATTGGCTTGATTTCCTACGGCTACGATGGCGGCTTTTTTGCCTTTACTGCCTGCTTTTAAAAGCGGCAGTTTCTCCGTCCAGTCAGCCGAAAGCTCGCCGTCGCCGTAGCTAGGCGCCGCTACGATGATGACGTCGAATTTAGCAAAATCCTGTGCGGTAGCGTCCTTTACTTCGACTAGCTGCGCGCCGAGCTTGCCTGCTAGATACTCGCAAGCAGTCTTTGTATGGCCTTTTGCGCTTGCGTAAAATATGCCGATACTCATTTTACTCTCCTTAAATTTAGATAAATCAATACCCGAAGTATAACGAAATAATACTTAATTTATCTTATTTCAAATCACGCTTTTATTTGTCGTTTTCTAGGCAAATTTGCGCGTATTTTAGTCCCAGCTCGTAGGCTTTTTCGTTCTCGGCGTAGACTTTTTTAGGCACTTTTGAGAGCATTACGCGTTTAACTAGCTCGGCATCCAGGCAGCCGCTCATCTGCACGGCGACTGCGAGCGCGACGACGCTTTGGGTTATGACGTTGCCCACTTCGTCTTTAGCGATGGAGATGATGGGTATTTCATAGATTTTCCACCGTTTTTTGTCTTCGTCGCTTGCGCGCACTAAATTTGGCTCGACAACGATGATGCCGCCGTCTTTTACGCCGTCTTTAAACTGCTCGAAGCTAACCTGCGCGGTGGCGAGCATAAACTCGATCTCGCCCTCGTTTGCGTAAGGGTAAAATATCTCGCGCTCGCTCAAAATGATATCGACCTTCGTCGGTCCTCCGCGTACCTGCGAGGTGTAGGTTGAGGCTTTGACGCCGTATCCGCCCTCCTCGATCTTGGCCGCGGCTAAAATTTCGCCGGCCAGTATCACGCCCTGGCCGCCCACTCCGACGAATCTTAACTGCCTTTTCATTTTAGCGCTCCAAAGTCGATTTTCTCGCCGTCTCTAGCGGCTTTTATCACCATGTCGTAGGCCTTGGTGTACTCCATGCGCGACTCGTCTTTGTGCAGTACTCCCAGAGGAAATTTACCCTCCCGCTCATCCTCGCCCATAGAGTCAAATTTAGCCTTGCTCACCGTGCGACCGTCGATCCACTCTAGCATCTGCGTAGCCTGCCCCATCTTGTTTTTGCGGCCCAGGTTTATGTGGCAGTTTGAAAATACGTCAAAAAAGCTGTATCCGTCGTGCTCAAAGCCCTCGGCAAATATCTTTTCCAGCTTTGCGGGCTCTATCACGCTACTGCGCGCTACGAAGGTCGCTCCCGCAGCGGTTGCGAGCTTGCACGCGTCAAAATTCGGATCGATGTTGCCCTGCTGCGCCGTCACCGTCCAAAATCCTATCGGCGTAGTCGGGCTTGTTTGGGAGTTTGTTAGCCCGTAGATGAAGTTATTTATCAAAACGTGGTTTAAATTTATATTTCTGCGGCATCCGTGGATCGTGTGATTGCCGCCTATCGCTAGCCCGTCGCCGTCGCCGGTTACTACGATGACGTGTTTGTCCGGGTTTGCTAGCTTGATACCCGTAGCATAGGCTATCGCGCGCCCGTGCGTCGTGTGGACGGTATTGCAGTTGATGTAGGAGCTAAAGCGCCCAGAGCAACCGATGCCCGAGACCACGCACACGTCGTTCATATCCCAGCCTAGCTTATGGATCGCGCGGATTAGCGCCTTTAGTATCACGCCGTCGCCGCAGCCCCAGCACCACAGAGTCGGCGTTTTGTCCGTGCGTAGGTAGTCGTCGTAGTTAAATGCCATCAAATTCTCCTATTTTTTGCGCGATTTCTTGCGGGCTGATCGGGCGACCGTTGGCTTTTAGCAGCGTCTTAAAGTCCTCTCTTAGCGTGGCTTTGATTATCTCGCCCGTATATTGGCCTAAATTTAGCTCGCAGATTAAGATTTTGCTAAATTTAGCCGAGATTTCTCGTAGTTTCGCACTTGGCGTCGGAAATAGCGTGATGGGTTTAAAAAGACCCGCTTTCACGCCTTTTTCGCGTAAATTTAGCACCGCTTCTTTTGCCGCGCGAGCCACGGAGCCAAACGCGATAATGCAAATCTCCGCGTCATCCAGCATAAACTCCTCGCAAAGCTCAAACTCGTGCGCGTGCGCGTTTATTTTGTTAAAAAGACGCTTGATGTTGTAGTCCACGACCGCGCCGTCCTCGGTCGGAAAGCCCGTCTCGCCGTGATGCAGTCCCGTGACGTGATATCGGTAACCGCCGAAAAATTTATTTAGCGTAGCGGGCTCGTCGGGCGCGGCTTTATACGGGCGGTAGTCCGCGGGATCGCCGCCAAACTGCTTGCGCGAGTATATCTCTAGCTCGCTGATCTGCGGCAGCACGGCCTTTGCGTGCATATGTCCG
>CAUSIL010000109.1:0-6865 GCA_963531395.1 uncultured Campylobacter sp. | reverse complement strand
GAAGCGATAAAATACGCCCGCGAAAACGGCGTGCCGTATCTTGGTATCTGCCTGGGTATGCAGCTAGCGCTCATTGAGTTTGCCCGCAACGTGCTAAAGCTCGAGGACGCAAATTCGGTCGAATTTAAGCCCGAGTGCGTAAATCCTATCATCTATCTCATCGATAGTTTCATCGACGCGCACGGCCAGACGCAGATCCGCACGCACCAAAGCCCGGTCGGTGGCACGATGAGGCTTGGCGCTTATGCTTGCGACGTGAAGCCAGGTTCGCTACTAAGCCAAATCTACGACGGCGCTAAAAGCGTCAAAGAACGCCACCGCCACCGCTACGAGGCAAATCCGAAATACAGAGCCGAATTTGAAGCAAACGGCCTGATAGTTAGCGGCGAGAGCGACGGGCTGATCGAGGCCGTCGAACTTAGCTCGCCTGCGGCGGGCGCCAAAAACTCGCACCCGTGGTTCGTCGGCGTGCAGTTTCATCCGGAATTCACCAGCCGCTTAACAAACCCAAATCCCGTAGTTTTGGGCTTTATCAAAGCTAGCTTAGGAAACCCAAAATAATCAAATTTAGAGCCGAGCGGCTCTAAATTTTCTTTTCCGCGACAAATTTATCCAGGATTACTTTTACGAATTTTTCGGTAGAGTTTTTGCCGTAGCTAAAATAAAGACTAGGCTCGATAAGCTCGACTTCGTTGATTAAAATTTTATCTTTTGCGCCGATTAGATCTATCCTTGCGTAGACGGGATTAAAGGCAAGTCTAGCCAAAACGTCTCGCGCGACGTTTAAAAAGGCTACGGGCGGCTCTACGGAGCTAATTTTAACGCCAAAATTCGAGTTTGCCCTATAATCGTCGCTAGCGGGCGAGCGGCGTACGGCATGAGAAAAAACGCCGCCTAAAAATATCAAGCAAATTTCGCCGCTAACGGCGATCTCTTCGATAAAGGGCTGGAGCAAAGCCCCGTTTTTATATTCGCTTAAATTTGATATTTCGTCGATTTTGGCTACTCCGTTGCCGCTCTGTCCGACGAGCGGTTTTATCACGCCGCCCGGGCAAATTCGCCTTAGCTCTTCTATATTTTCATCGCCGCTTAAAAGCGTGCTAGGGATCGCGGGAAGTCCTAAAGCCTCAAGTTCTAAGAGGTATTTTTTCGATAAATTCCAGCGCACGATCTCGGCGTCGTTTATTATCTTCGCCCCGCTTTTTTCAAGCTCGCCCAAAAACGATAAAAATTTAGCCGCGTCTAGGCTGTAATCCCAAGCCGCAAGCGGTAAAATCAAAGAATCTTCGTCTACTGAACCGACGTCTAAATTTTGCCACGGCACTATCTCGCACGGCGCGCCGCCGTCGCTAAACGCGCGGCTTAAATTTCGCAAATCCTCGTTGCCCTCTGCGTAAGCAAGGCAACTTAAAATAAAAATCCTCACGCGCTACTCTACCCCAAACGCCGACTTTGCGACTACGGCCGGCACGCCGGCATCGTCGTAAAAAATATCCACATTTACTTTATAAAGCTCTTGTATTAGCTCTTTAGTTATGGTTTTTTTAGCTTCGCCTTTGGCTTTTATCTTGCCGCCGCTTAGTAGCAACACCTCGTCGCTAAACTGCGACGCTAGCGATAAATCGTGCAGTATCATCACGGTAGTTATGCCGTGCTCGCGCGTAAATTTCCTAACGCAATCTAAAAGCACGCACTGATGGTGCATATCAAGAGCCGAAACAGGCTCATCCAAAAGTAAAATTTTAGGCTTTTTAATAAGCACGGAGGCAAACATCACCATCTGGCGCTGGCCGCCCGAGAGCTGCATCACGTCGCGACCGGCTAGGTGCAAAATCCCTAGTTTTTTCATTATCTCTACGGCCGAGTTTATTTGCTCGTCTTTTAGATAAAGCCCAAGACTATCCATAAGTCCTAGCAAAACGACCTCAAGAGCCGTTAAACTCGCGTCTACGTAGCTATCTTGGGGCATGTAGCCGATTTTCTTTTTCCACGAGAAATGGTTTTTGAAATTTAACCTCTCGTCGCCGAATTTAATCTCGCCCTCATAGCCCATCTCGCCGAAAATCGCGCTTATGAGCGTAGTTTTGCCCGCGCCGTTAGGCCCTAGTACGGAGTAAACCTTGCCTTCTTCAAAGCTAGCGTTTACGGCATCTGCCGTGCAAAGCGAGCCGCGGTATATCGTTAAATTTTTAAGCTCTAGCATACGTTTTTCCTTGAAAGGATGATCCAGAAGAAAAACGGCACGCCCACAAACGCCGTGATGATGCCGACCGGAAAGAGTCCGCCCGGATTTATAACCTTAGAAAGTACCGAAGCTATCGACAAAAACGCCGCACCGACGAAGATAGTAGTAGGCAGGAAAAATCTCTGATCCTCGCCGACTAAATTTCTAGCGATATGCGGAGCGACCAGACCGATAAAGCCTATAACGCCCACGAAGCTAATGACCGTGGCCGTCATAACCGAAACTATGAGCAAAATTTTAATCCTAAGGGCGGATAAATTTACGCCCATGCTTTTGGCTCGCTCTTCGCCCAGTTTCAAAGCCGTTAGCGCCCAAGTATTTAGCATCAGTAGCGAGATGCATACGACCGTTACGACCGTAGCGACGGCCAGCGTACTCCATTTAGCCTTTTGGAGGCTACCGAACAGCCAAAACAAAATCGCCTGCGAAATCTCGGGCGCGGACAAAAACTGCACCAAAGAGAGCATAGATTGAAACAAAAACAAAAGCGCGATACCGACTAAAACCAAAGTAGCCGACCCAAATCGCCTCATCATTGAAAACAAAAACAGTATAGACGCCGCTAGCATCGTCATGATAAATGCACCGATAGGTACGGCGTAAATTTGAGGCAGTCCAAACGAACCGAACGCCATCACCAGCGATGCGCCAAACCCCGCCGCCGCGGCAAGCCCCAGCGTATAGGGGCTTGCCATCGGGTTGTTTAAAAGCGTCTGTATCTCTGCGCCGCCCGCTCCCAAAGCCGCGCCTACGACTAAAGCCATAAGCGCTACGGGAAGCCTGATATCGTAAACGATGTGGTATAAAAATTTATCCTGCTCGCCGCCTAAAATTGGCTGTAAAAGCGTATCTACGACTTCTTTTGGCGAGAGCATAGCAGGCCCGGTACCGATATCAAACACCATCGAAATAAGACCCACGACTATAAAGCTCAAAATGATGATTAAGCGCTTAAATTCGCGCTTTCTATGAGCCTTTACGACCTCTTCGGAGCTTATTTTATTCATTTTTCGTCCGCTTGGATGGCTATAGTTCCGACGGGAACGACGGGCAAGTACTTTTTATGAAAATCGACGTAGGTCTTTATCGGATCTACGTCTTTAAATAGCTGCGGATACAAAGCTTTTGCGATATATTGCACCATCGCCATATCCGCAAGCGTTCTTGACGCGCCCATATATAGGCCGTATAGGCGGTTATTTTTGATAGCCGGAAGCTCCGACCAACCGACGCGTTTTTTAAATCCGTCCAGTCTTTTTAGCGCTTCGGCTTTATCTATGTTTATGCCCATTACCATCGCGGTAGGTTCTTTTTTTAGTTCGGTTTCGCGGCCTGTTATCATTATAACGTCGGGCTTTGCGGCTATGACTTGCTCGGCGTTGATAGGCGACCACTGCTCGACTAGATCGGCTGCGATATTATCTCCGCCGGCTAAATCTATCAGCGAACCCCACATATCTTTACCGTAGGTTATGCCTATATCTTCAGGACCGCCGCGGCCGAATTCTATGTAAATTTTAGGTTTAGGCAAATTTGCTTTTGCGATGCGGTCGCCTACTTCTTTTACGGTATCTTCGTATAGTTTAGCGATCTCGTCCGCCCTTTTTTCCTCGCCTAAAATTTCGCCTAAAATTTTAGTGCTTTTTACGTGAAGCTCAACCTTCTCGCGGTTATAATCAAGCACGACGACCGGGATATTTAGATCGGTTAGAGGCTTTAAATCAGGCTCTAGCACGTTATACTGCCAAGATGCTAGTATTAGCAAATCGGGTTTTAGAGAGATAACTTTTTCTACCGAGAACGTACCGACCTCTACCTCGCCGAAGTCCGCAAGCTTATTTAGCTGCGGTAGGGCTTTGCTATATAGGTCCCAGCTAGCAGGCGTCCAGTCCGTCCAAACCTCTTTTGAAAAGCCTACGACTTTATCTAAAGCCTTGGTGCCGCCGACGGCTAAAAAGTCGGTGTAGTAAAAGCCCAAAGCTATGCGTTTAACGGGCAAATTTACCTTTACTTCGCGACCCAAGACGTCTTTTATGACCTTAGTTTCGGCCGCCGCTTGGGTTGCCGAAAATACCGCCAAAAGCACTAATAGCGCTTTTAAAAAAGTTCTTTTCATATCGTTCCTTTTGTTGAAATAAGAGCGCAATAATACATAAATACATCTTAACCTAGGTTTAAATATAATAACCAATATCATTTCAAGTATAATTTCGACTCGTTTAAAATTATAAGAAATTAAATTTCAAAAAGCTATAATTTGCGCATTAGAAAATAAAAAAGAAGGAAAAAGATGAAATTTGAACCAAAATTTAGCCTTTTTTGCGGCGCGGTAGGGGTAAATTTGACCCCTGTGGCGAGCGAAAATTTAGGCAAAAACGGTAGCAAGGCGGCGAAATTTGACGGCGAGGCTTACGCAAAAGCCCGTCAAAACGATGTTAAATAAGGAAAAGATAAAGGAATTACTGAGCCAAAGATTTGAAAAGGACATTCACAAAAAACTTTCAGAAATTCCTACGCCTGATGCGTTAAAGGATGTATTTAAGGGTGCCGAGCGTATAAAACGCGCGATCGAGCAAAACGAAAAGATCGTTATCGTCGGCGACTACGACGTGGACGGAGTGATTGCTAGCGTCATAATGGCCGAGTTTTTCGATGATTTGGGCGTTAGCGAGTATTTCGTACGTATCCCAAATCGCTTTAGCGACGGCTACGGGCTAAATCCGCAAATCGTCGAAGAGATCGCGGACGCCGGCCTCATCGTGACCGTAGATAACGGCATCTCGGCAAACGACGCGGCTCAAATTTGCAAGCAAAAGGGCATCGATCTCATCATCACCGACCACCACATGCCGCCCGACGTCCTGCCCGAGGCCTACGCGATCATAAACCCGAAGCAAAAGGATTGTCATTTTCCAAATGTCGAAATCTGCGGCGCTCAGGTGGCGTGGTATCTAGTCGGCGCGCTAAAGGACGTGTGCCGTATCAACTACGATATGGGTAAATTTCTCGACCTCCTAGCCATCGCGATAATCGCCGATATGATGGAGCTTCGCGACCTAAACCGCATCTTGGTTAAGCTTGGCGTAAACCGCCTAAACAGCTCGCGCAGGCCCGCGTTTACCGCGATAAAGCAGCTTTACGGCAAGGATAAATTCGAGTGCGACGACATCAGCTTTCTCATCGCGCCGCTTATCAACTCCTCGGGCCGTATGGACGATGCGAGCGTGTCTTTTGAGTTTTTGCGCGCCAAAAGCTTAGACCGCGCCTGCGAGTGCCTCGACACCATCGTGAGCTTTAACAACTCGCGCAAGGAGGAGGAGCGCACGCTTTTTGAGTGCTCGCTAAAGGACGTACGCGAGGACGAGCATATCATCGTGACGTGGGGCAGGGGCTGGCACGAGGGCGTCATCGGTATCGTCGCATCGCGCCTGGCTAAGCAGTTTAAAAAGCCCGCCATCGTCTTTAGCATCGACGAAAACCGCGCCAAAGGCAGCGCTAGAAGCGTGGGCAAGCTAGACATCCTCTCGCTCATCGCTAGCCACGAAAATTTACTCGCGGGCTACGGCGGACACAAAGGGGCTGCCGGTATCGTGATAGATCCGGCAAATTTAGAAGCGTTTAAAAACGCGATAAATAGCTCGTGCATGCTGATGGATTTGCACGAATTTAGCGCGTTTGACGAGCCTCTGGGCGAGATAGAAGCCGGCGAAGTGGACTTTGAGCTGCTTGAAATTTTGGAGCATTTCGAGCCCTACGGACAGAAAAATCCGCGTCCGCTCTTTGAGATCAAATCCGCCGTCGTCAAAAACAAAAAACTAATCGGCAGGGAGCAAAATCACCTAAAACTAATCCTGCAAAAAGACGGCAAGTGCCTTGAAGCGCTGTTTTTTAACTTCACTCGCGAGCCGCATGCGGGCGAGAGCATAGACCTAGTTTTTTCGGTATCAAAAAACTCGTTTCGCGGACTCGTCACGCCGCAGCTACTGGTAAAAGAGATATCGTAAATTCGGCTAGTTTTGCTTGGAATAAATTTAGAGATTTTTCGGCGGTAAATTTATGGCTAAATCTAAACAAATAAAAAATAAACCTAGTAAAAAGAAAACTATTTTTAGTCAGTTAATAACCTATGATATTTTATTTTATACGTTTATCGCTATCGTCGCCGTTATCTTCTATATCATTAGCACGTTTACTCATAACAAGAAAAAGATAGTCTGCGAAGAACAGCCGCCCGAAGTCATGCTAGCAGCGCTCATAGAAGGTACGCCAGACGCGATAAAAGAGGCAATGAAAAAGGTAAACTGTAGAGAAGTAGAAGTATACAGGCATTCTCGCCATAAAAGATTTTTCTCAAGAAGAATGCGCTAAGTAAATTTAATCTAATATTAACGTTTAAAATTTGCGCTTAAATTCGGCAAAATCATGCGATGATTTTTCAAATCGCACCGCAAAACGGTAGTTTCTCACAAATAAAATACGAAATTTAAAAACCTACGAGTCAAATTTAGAGTCTTGTAAAAATTTATTTTTGATATTTGCCGTCTTATTTAAGATGCGACTCGGTTCTAGTTTTATATCGAATTTAAAAGCAAAATGCCGCAATTTAAACACGCAATCGTC
>CAUSIL010000108.1:0-6938 GCA_963531395.1 uncultured Campylobacter sp. | reverse complement strand
GCTAGCGGCAGGTGGTAGTCGCTTTAAAATTTGGCGTTAAATTTTGCTAGAACGCTTGCTAAATTTTGCCGATTCTAGCCTAGTCGTATCGGCGCCGCCGTTTGCGATAAATTTTAGGCTAACGTAATGCTTCGATTTTTAGCGTTTTTTGCAAATTTGCAAAAGAAAAAGCGGGCGGTAAGGGACTGATTTAACCAAAATCAAGCAAGCAAACGGCTTTAAATCCGCTAAATTACGCCAATAACCCAAAAATACGCAAAAATAAATTTGACTAAAATCCGTAAAAATCAAGGAAAGATATGAAGCGCATTTTGATTATTTTGTTTTACGCTTTTACTACGGTTTCGCTTCTTGCCGCTAAGACCGGGATAGATGGGCGTTTGGAGTTCCCGATTTTAACCGACAAAATAGTAGACGGCGCTGGAGCGTTAAGCCCTGCCCAAAAAGAAGAGTTAAATGAAATGTTACATTTTCAAGAGACGCTTGATAAGGTTGAAATCATCGTAGCCACGATAAGCAGCACCCCTAAAGACGGGCTAGAGTGGTACGGAGCGCAGTTAGCCGGAAGGTGGGGCATATTTGGCAAAAAAGCCTTGCTGATAGTAGTTACGGACGATAAAAAGGCTTATATCGAGGCCGGAAGCGGATATATCGGCGTACTAAAAGACGAGGTAAGTAAAGATATCATAAGCAGGGATATAATCCCAAAACTCGCTAAAGGCGACGTAGCCGGCGGCATAAAGGCCGGTGCACAAAAGATCGCCGAAGCTATTTTATACGAGAGAGGATATGAAGGGCTAAAAGCGCGGGAAGCTTTACTCAAATTTATAAAAGAAGACTTAAACGTCACTGAAAGCACGAAGGGCAAGCTAATAGCCGCGTTTTACGAGTTTTCGGGAAGGACGCCCCAGCAAAGCATAGATCTAGCAGGTAAAATACTTAGCAACGACCCTAGTTTTGACGACGAGTCCGTGCAGAGCGAGGCCTTTAGGCGTAAGATGGTAAAATTTGATATAGAGCAAAGCGACGAAGCCTACGTTCCCGATCCGGGCTATATTTTTATGATGGCATCGTTTTACGGGGTGATAGGGTGTTTGCTAGCGTCGGCGGCTTTAAATTTGGGCTTTGCTAAGTTTGGAAACTTTTTGGCTAAGGTATCGTATTCGTACCTTGGCAGCCTTATCGCGTGCTTTCTCATACTGCGAGGTAGCGGGTCGCACTATCTTACGGAGTTTTTGTTGTTTAGCGTAATTTTTGCGGCGATTTATTGGATGCTTAAGGATAAGGACTTTAATGTGGACGACGACTCGTATCCTAAACGGACGAAAAAAGCAAGGCGCAAAAGACGCGGTTAGTTTGTTTTTGCGCTAGTTTGTTTTGCTTAAAGCGCGCAAATTTAACGTTGCCGTAGAAGTCGTTTTTAAATTTTAGGATTTTGGCTTAAAATTTTAGCCGCTATCCTAAAATTTGCAAATTCTTCGCTAAATTTATGCGTCAAATTTCTCGCCGTGCCCGTTAAATTTGCTCTAAATCCCTCCCAAAATCTTTTTATAATTGCTAAAAATCGGCGAATCCTCGCCAAAATACAAACTCATCGCGCGCACGTAGCGATCGAGCGGATTTTGGATGCGGTTTAGCGCCAGTCGCTCGCGAAACGGCAGGTCGTAGCTGCTTAAAATCACGCTAAACGGAACGGGAAAATCGGTGCCGAATAGGATTTTGTCGTGGATTTGCGTTTGGGTTTTTAGATGCGGCAGGATGCGGGCCTTGTTTATGCAAAGCAGCGCCGAAACATCGGCGTAAAGCCCGTCAAATTCGCGCAGCCAACGAAGTAGCGTGAAGTAGTTGGCGCCCAGTTTCTCCGGATCGCGCGAAAACATAGACAAAACGCCGTCGCTTGAGGCGCCCATATGAGCGCAGACGATACGGCAACCCAGATTTAGCGGGGATTTTAGCTGTTCGATGCTCTCAAGCGCCTTGTTTGATGCTAGCGAGTTTTCGTCGCCCACGTGGATAACAAGCGGCAACCCAAGCTCGCTAAGCAGCCTAAAATATGGCTCATATCGCTTGTCGTTTAGATCCGTCTCCCAGTAAGATTGCAGCAACTTGCCGCCCTTAAAGCCCATTTTGTGGTACTTTTCGATCAAATTTAGCGCGTCTTTGCGGTTTGGATTTACGCTAAAAAACGGCACGACCTCGTTTGGATTTTGCTCGTAAAAGGCAAAAACATCCTCGTTTGAGGCGCAGACGGTTTTGTCCTTATGCACTAGGTTCCCGCCCTCGTCAAATTTCGCATCGACGCCGAAAACCACGGACTTTTGGACGAAATTCGAGCTTTTTATCAGCCGCGCGAAGTTGCTTTTGTAGCCTTCAAAGCCGTTTTTTATAAGCTCGCGCTTGTTTATGTCGAATTTTTTGGCAAAAAACGCAAGCGCTAGTTTGTCGTAAAATCGGTCGAATTTGACGTCCGAGCTAAGTAAATGCGAGTGGATATCGACGGTTTTTATCTGTGTTAAATTTGCGTCTAATTCGCGCGTTTGCCGTATTTCTCCCTCGCATTTAAATTCGCCGTTTTTAAATTCTGCTTGTGCGCTTGAATTTGCTTTTGCGCCGTTTTCTTTAAATTCGCTGCTTGAAAATCCGCCAGAATTTGCTTCGTTTGACGCTAAATTTGAGCGCGTTTTGTTAAACTTCTCCTGCGAAAATTCGCCCGAATTTGCTTCGTTTGCGGTTAAATTTACGCTCTTTTTTGCAAATTTATCTTTGGCGTAAATTTGATCCGCCGCGTTTTGGCAAAACCCGAGCGTTTTTGGCGCGGCCGTCTTGCTCGCTCTCAAATCTGAGCTCAAAATTACCCGCGCGTTGTGCTGGGTTAAATTTACGCGAGTTAAATTTGCCTCCGTTTTTCGAGCTACTAAGCCAAAGCTTGCGGCGTTTGCTCGGGTCAAGCTTGCCGCCGTTTTTCCGTCTATCAAATTTGCACCAAAACCCAAAGCGTCCAAGCGCTCGTTCGCGCGGTCAAAAACATCTCGAAACATCGTTTCCCCTTTTTAAAATTTGGCGAAATCATAGCCTAAATTTTAAAAAGTGTCAAGTGGTACTTTACGCTTTATGATTTTCTAAGCTAAATTTGCGTAAGATTTCGTCAAATTTAACGAAAGGAAAGAGATGAGCTACAAGATGAGCGAGCTTTGCGAACTCTCGCAAACGCCCAAATCAACGATACTCTTTTACGTCAAAGAAGGGCTTTTGCCCGAGCCCGTGAAGGTAAAAGACAACGTGCATCAGTACGGCGAGGATACGCTTTTAATGCTAAATTTCATCAAATACGTCCAGAGTAACTTCCACCTCAGCCTAAAGGAGGTAAAGGCGCTCACGCAGCAAAAGGGCTTTAGCTTTAAGCGCTGCTACGAGGCGCTTTTTGATTCGCTAGATACCTTTATGGGGTCAAATTTCGCCCAGACGCTAAGCGCCGAGCAGGCGTGCGAGAGGCTGGGTATCAGCCAGGCCGAGCTGGATAAATTTATAAAAGACGGATTTATCTTTATGCGAGGCGGCAAGCTAACGCAAAAAGAGGTCGAAATCCTGCAAATCGTGCTAGAGACCCAAAAAAGCGAGCGCGGGCGGGAAATTTTACAGACCTATCTAAATTTAGCTAGACAAACGGCCAAAATCGAAGCCGAGTGCGCGCGCGAAATTTACGCGAAAGCAAAGGATAAAAACGCGGCCTTAAAGCTCATTTTTGATAATATCTTGATCCTAAAACCATACATCTTAAATTTTCACACATTCGATGCCTACAAAAAGGAGAACAAATGAAAGGCGTTTTTTCGGTTAGGGGCTTTTTGCCCTTTTTGATAGTTATGTTTATCAACGCGGTCGTCGATCTTGGCCACAAGATCACGATCCAAAACATACTTTTTAAGAGCATCGAGGATGAAAATTTACAGATCATCCTGACCTCGCTCGTAAATTTGCTAATCTTGCTGCCCTACATCATGCTTTTTAGCGTTTCGGGCTTTTTAAACGATAAATTTTCGCGCACCCGCATCACGAGATACGCGGCGGCGAGCGAAATTTTACTCACGCTTTTTATCACTATAAGCTACCTTTGCGGTTGGTTTTACGTGGCGTTTGGCACGACGCTGCTGCTAGCGGTGCAAAGCGCGATATATAGCCCCGCTAAATACGGCCTCATCAAAAAAATCGTGGGCGCAGAGAAGCTGGGCGCTGCAAACGGTATCGTGCAGGCCTTTACTATCGTAGCGATACTGCTTGGTTCGTTTGTTTTCTCGGCGATTTTCGAGAGCTACGCCGCTGCTAGCACAGATGCCGCAGAGATGATAAAATCGGTCTGGTTTATCGGCGCGATACTTTTCGTTTGCTCGGTAGCCGAGACGATTTTTACGTTTAAGATTCCGTTTTTTGAGGCGACTGATGCAGGGCTTAAATTTGACGCGAAAAAGTATTTTAAACTGGGCTACCTAAAAGAAAACACTAGACATATCTTTAACAACAAAAACGCATTTTTATGTACGCTGGGACTTTCTGTTTTTTGGGCGGTGGCGCAGCTAGTTATCGCCGTTTTCCCCGCTCACTACAAGGCTATGAGCGCGGATAACAACGTCATGATCGTTCAAGCGATTTTAGCCGTTAGCACTATCGGTCTAGTCGCAGGCTCTGCGCTAGCGGGTAGCTACTCGAAAAACCACATCGAGATGGGCATCGTGCCTTTTGGCGCTTTGGGGCTTTTTGCTTCGCTACTTATGTTTGCGCAGGGTTCAAGTGCTGCGTTTATGACGCTGGCGTCGTTTTTGTTCGGCTTTAGCGGCGGCGTTTTCATCGTGCCGTTAAACGCAAATATCCAGTTTTTCACGTCCGAAGAGCAGATGGGCCGCACGCTAGCGGGCAGTAACTTTATCCAAAACATCTTTATGGCGGCGTTTTTGCTGCTTGCGATGGCGTTTAGTATATTTGCCGTTAGTACGCCCGAAATTTTCGTCATTACCTCTTTTAGCGTGCTTATCTGCGCGCTGGCGACGATAAAATACCTGCCGCATCTTTTTGCGCGTTTGCTTATCATGCCGTTTTTTAGGATAGGTTATACGATCAACGTCGACGGCGTCGAAAATATCCCGCAAAAAGGCGGCGTGCTGCTGCTTGGCAACCACATGAGCTGGATAGACTGGGCGGTGCTGCAGATGGCCTCTCCGCGTCCGATCAGATTTGCGATGCATAAGAGTTTTTATGAAATTTGGTACCTAAAATGGCTGTTAAATTTATTTGACGTGATCCCTATAGGTGCGGGAGCGAGCAAAAGCGCGCTAGAAAAGATCCGCGAGTGCCTGGATGCTGGCGACGTGGTGGCGCTGTTTCCTGAGGGTCATATCAGCTATAACGGCCAGATAGACGAGTTTGCGCACGGTTACGAGATAGCCGCAAGCGATACGAACTCCGTCATCGTGCCGTTTTATCTGCGCGGTCTTTGGGGTTCTAGCTTCTCGCGCGCTCAAAAATACTACCAAAAAATCAGCCGCAAAATAGACGGCAAGCGCGCTATCAGGGTGAGCTTCGGCGCGCCTCTAGCTCCTGAAACCAAAGCCCCTCAGGTGCGCGAAAAAGTAGTCGAGCTGTCGTTTTTTAGCTGGGCCGAGTATCTAAAAACTCTAGAGCCGATGCAGTTTAGCTGGCTAAAGCACGCCAAAGCGGATCTGTTTAAACGCTCGATGGTAGATAGCACGGGCGCTGATCTAAACAATCTCAAGGTTATCGCTACGGTGCTGGTGTTTTTGTCTAAATTTAAATTCTCGTTTTTAAAAGAGCGAAACATCGGCGTGATACTGCCCTCCTCGGTGATGGGTAGCATTATAAATTTGATGTTATTTATTAGAGGCAAGATAAGCGTAAATCTAAACTACACGCTTAGCGAGCAAAATTTGATCGGCTGCGCGGACAAGGCGGGGCTAAGAAGCATAATCACGTCGCGCCAGTTTATCGCCAAACTAAAGGCTCGCGGCTTTGAGCTGGAAGAATCTCTAAAAGGCAGGCTCATATACCTCGAAGACGTCGCGCAGGGCATAAGCAAGGCTGATAAAATTTGCGCGATGCTAAAGGCGGTTTTGATGCCGCGCTGGCTGCTTGAGCTTATTTATTTTCGCGACGTTCGCATAGACGACGATGCGACGATACTCTTTAGCAGCGGCAGCGAAGGCACGCCAAAGGGCATCGTGCTAACGCATAAAAACATAATGGCTAACATCAAGCAAATTTCAGAGATCGTAAATACGGACGGCAACGACGTGATCTTGGCGTCGCTACCGATATTTCACTCGTTTGGGCTTACCGCGGCGACCTTTTTCCCGCTTAGCGAGGGTATCGCCTCGGCCCACGTGCCTGATCCTACGGATGCCTTTGCCGTGGGCAAGATGGTTGCTAAATACCACGCGACGATAATGTTTGGCACTTCGACGTTTTTTAGGCTCTATACTAAAAACAAAAAGCTAAATCCGCTGATGTTTTCTACGATCCGCTACGCCATCGCGGGTGCGGAGAAGCTAAACGCGGCCGTTAAGCGCGAGTTTAAGATGAAATTCGGCGTCGAAATTTACGAAGGCTACGGCACGACCGAGACCTCGCCAGTAGTTAGCGTAAATACCGCAAACGTGCTAGAGCCCGAGTTTTTTAAAGAGCTCGTTTTCTCAAAAGAGGGCAGCGTGGGTCTGCCGACTGCAGGCACGATAATAAGAATCTGCGATCCTACAAGCCTAGAAAAGCTAGAAAATGGGCAAGCCGGCCTCATCCTAATCGGCGGCCATCAGGTGATGAAGGGCTACTATCTGGACGAGGAGCGCACGAAAGAGGCGATCGTCGAGCTAGACGGCGTGCGCTACTATAACAGCGGCGACATCGGCTTTTTGGACGAGGCGGGCTTCTTCACT
>CAUSIL010000107.1:0-6939 GCA_963531395.1 uncultured Campylobacter sp. | reverse complement strand
GCGCGAGCGATGATTGAGCTTTGAGAGCCTTCAAATTTATGCATCACGACGCCGCTACTGCCTACGACGATGTCCGAGCCGTCTATGATCGTGCCTACGCCCTCATCCACGCTTATTAGCGGGGTTTTATACTCCCTCATCGAAAACTCGGCCGCAAAGCCAAGGCAAGCCGCCGCTAAAAGTAAAAGAAATTTTTTCAAAACCTATCTCCTAAAAATGTAGAATTTTGCCGCTCATTATAGCTTAAAGCGCCTTAGTTTTGCAAAATGTAAGTAATTTTCGAGTAAAATACGGCTTTTAAATCAAGGGAATTTATGAGGAAATTTTCATTAGCTTTACTGCTGACGGTAAATTTATTCGCCGTAGAGCCTGCTCAACCTACCGTTCAGGAGCTTAGCTGGCCTAACGGAGATACGTTTTTAACGTTTTTAGAGAAAAACTCCATCCCGCTTTCTCTTTACTACGATATGGATTCGGACGATAAGGAGTTTGTAAGCGAGATAAAAGCGGGCGTCTCGTATCAAATTTTAAGAGACGAAAAAGGCGGGATAAGCCAGGTGCTAATCCCCGTAAACGAAGAACTCCAAGCGCAAATTTATAAAGATAACGACGGAAAGTATAATTTTCAGCTTTCCTCGATCTCATATCAGACGCATAGACGCGTGCTTAGCATGCCTATTACGATTTCGCCGTCGCAAGATATCCAAGACGCTACGGGCAGCGCGGCTTTGGCGCACGGATTTTATCTGGCGATGAAGAGCGAAGTGCCGGAAAGCGAGTTTAAAAAGCTAAAAAAAGGCGACAGGCTCGCGATGGAATACACGCAAAAAACTAGGCTCGGACGAACGTTTGGCGTACCGGAAATACACTGGGCGTCTATACAAATCGGCGATAAAAAATACGTCACGTATAAATTCGAAAACAAATACTACGACAAAAGCGGTAAGAAAAACGATAAATTTTTGCTAACCAGACCGATAGCAAACGCCCGCATCACTTCGCCTTTTACACCAAAGCGCTATCATCCGATACTAAAGCGTTATAAAGCGCATCTGGGCGTGGATTACGGCGCTCCCAAAGGCACTCCGATAAAGGCTGCCGGCGACGGAACGGTTAAATTCGTCGGAACCAAAAGCGGCTACGGCAAGGTCGTAATCGTCGGGCACGTCGGCGGCTACGAGACGCTGTATGCGCATTCTAGCGGCTTTGCTAAGGGCATACAAAGCGGCGTAAAAGTAAAGCAGGGGCAACTCATCGCTTACGTAGGCAGTACCGGCATGAGTACGGGCTCGCACCTGCACTTTGGCGTCTATAAAAACGGCAATGCGATAAATCCCGAAAACGAGATAAAGGTGGCTAAAAATATCTTTGCCCAGACGGAAAACGCTAAATTTCAAAAATACATAAAGCAGTTTGAAACAAAGATCAAAGATGCCGCTACTAATGACGAAATCCCGGAAAAAGAGGAGAAATTCGGCGCCGTATCGGAGCTGGGCGAGGTTAAATTTACGCCAAAAACCGATGAAAACCTAACGGCGACAGACGAAAAATCGGTAAGCGCTGATAAAGATGCGAATCTAACCGAAAAGACCGAAGCCAACGAGACGAAGCCGGACGAAAATTTAACAAATGAGTTAAAAATCGGCGCAGAAGAAAATAACGCGACGAAAGCGGAGCTAAATTTGACCGCAAAAACCGACGTAAATTTAACAAGCGAAGTTAAATCTCAAGATGAAAAGGACGTTAATCTAACCAAAACCGATCCGGCCGATACGAATTTGACGGTAAAATCTGAGCAAAATTTAACCGTCAAAGCGGACGTAAACGCAAGCCAAGCCGTAAATTTAGCAGCGGCTAAAGCGGCGAAAACAGAGTCTAGCTCGGCTGCCCAAAAAGAAAAAAATAAAAAGACGGACTCTAAAAAATCCAGCAAAAACGCAAAAGATAAAGAAAAATCAAAATCAAACGACAAGAAAAAAGAGAAGTCAAAAAGCGAGTCCAAAAAGAAAAAGGACGTAAACGCCAGCAAAGATAAGTCTAAAAAGCAAAAACAGACCGCCGATAAAAAAGCCAAATCAAAAGATAAAACCGCCGAGTCAAGCGACAAAAAGAGTAAATGATGGAAGAAAACGAGCAATTAAACGAAGCCAAAGAGCTGCTTGACTCGCACCTAAACGAGACGATCGACGAGGAGCTAAGCGCGGCTGATCTAGCCCATCACCTAAAAACGCTAAAAAAGCACGACGAGGAGCTTTTTACAGAGTATTTAGAAAAGCTAGATCCCGAGATGCTGGGCGACGTAGCCATCGAGATGCCCGATCACATGCTAAAAGACGTGATCGAGCAACTACCCGCAGAAAAGATCGTAGAAGCGCTAGAAGAGCTAGAAAGCGACGATGCTACCGATTTGCTTCAATACATCGAAGATATCGACGAAAACAAGGCCAGAGAGCTTTTTAACGAGCTAGATAGAGAAAATCAAAACGAAATTTTAAGGCTAAGAAGCTACGAAGAAGATAGAGCCGGCGCGCACATGCAAACCGAGCTTTTTTCCGCACATTTAGAAGAAAAGCTAGGAAATGCCGTAGCTAGGCTTAGGCGCGAGAAGCAAGAGGGCAAGCTAGAAAACGTCTCGCAGCTTTTTATCGTCGATAAAGAGGGCGTTTTGGAGTATGCCATCCCGCTTGAAGATCTGATACTTTTTGAGTTTTCAAAGACTTTAAAGCAAAACATAGAAGAAGCGCAAGCAGATCGCTACAAGCCCCACGTCGCAAACGATATGGACCTCATGCAAGACGTAGCCGTCATGGTGCAAGACTACGACCTAAACGTCATCGCAGTAACTAGCAGCACCGGCATACTGCTAGGCCGAATAACCGCCGACGACATCCACGACTACATCCAAGAAAGCGCCACGGAACAAATTTATAACCTAGCCGGCGTCGATGACGAGGCCGAGGAGGAGGATATGAGCCTAGTAAAGGCTACCCGCGCGCGCGCCGTTTGGCTGCTGGTAAATTTATTTACCGCGCTTATTAGCTCCAGCATCATCGGGCTTTTTGACGATACGATCGCTAGCTACGTGGCTCTTGCCGTGCTGATGCCTATCGTGGCGTCTATGGGCGGAAACACCGGCACGCAGGCGCTCACCGTAACTGTGCGCCGACTGACTTTGGGAGAAATCGAGTTTAAAAACGCCGCCGTCGCGCTAAAACGCGAGGTAGGTATCGCGCTCATAAACGGGCTAACTTTTGCTTGCTTGATGGGCGTCATCGCTTCGATTTGGTTTAGTCGCCCGATGCTAGGCGTGGTTATCGGCGCTTCGATGCTTATAAATTTATTTTTTGCCGGATTTTTCGGTACTTTGATACCGCTAACCTTAAAGAAATTTAACATCGATCCCGCCGTCGGCTCGGCCGTGCTGCTTACCACCGTTACCGATACGGTCGGATTTTTTAGCTTTTTAGGACTGGCAAAATGGATACTGCTGTAAAAAATATCAAGATAGAAAATTTAACCTCTCCGCGCTACGTAAAGCCGTATCAAATTTCGTTTGATCTGTGCGGAAGGCCCGTCAGATGGGAGTGCGTAAAGGCTCACGATAGCGTCTCGGCTCTACTTTATCACGAGGATAAAGACGCGTTTTTACTGGTTAAGCAGTTTCGCCCCGCCGTTTGGTTTAATATCCAAAGCGCAAAAACGGGGCCGCTAAATTTAACGCAAGAGGGCGAGGAAGGCTATACCTACGAGCTTTGCGCGGGGCTAATGGATAAAGGTAAAAGCGAGGAGCAGACCGTCATCGAGGAGATCGCCGAGGAGACGGGATTTGCGGCTAGCAAGGTAGAGCGCATAACCTCCACGCGCGGCGCGCTAGGTTTTGGCGGGGCGAGGCAGACGATGTTTTTTGCCGCGATAAACGACGATATGAAAATCGGCGAAGGCGGCGGCATAGACGGCGAAAATATCGAGCTAGCCTACGTGCCGGTTAAAGATGCGCGCAAATTTATGTTTGACGAGAGTAAAAGCAAGGCGGCGGGACTACTTTTTGCTTTTATGTGGTTTTTTGATAAATTTAACCGCTAGAGCGTCAAATTTGCCGGGCTTAGTTTGCTTGGGATAATTAAATTTAAGGAGAATAGATGCTAAGAAAAATCGCTTTAACCGTATTTTTAGCGGTGTGGGCTTTTGGGCTGGGCGCATTTGAGGAGGCTGCGGCCGAGCTAGCGCAAAACGAGTTTGATAAGGCTTTAGAGTTGTTTGAGAAGTCCTGCGAGGAGAAAAACGCCGCGGGCTGCTATGCCGCAGGCTTTATAAACGACAATAACTTTGCTAAAGATTCAAATACTACCAAAAGCTTTGCGCAGTTTTCTAAAGCCTGCGAAATGGGCGATATGGACGGGTGTAAATCCCTAGGCGATATCTATGAAAACGGCCGCGGCGGTCAAGAGATAGACGATAAAAAGTCTATGCAGCTTTATCAAAAAGCCTGCAGCGGCGGAGTAGGCGCGGCTTGTTGGAAATTAGCCGGCTATTACGACGAGGGCAGAGGCGTAGAGCAAAATTTAGCAGAGGCGTTTAAATTTTATCAGGCGGCTTGCGGCTATGAGGATGCGGACGGCTGCTTTGCGCAAGCCGATATGTACGAAAAAGGCGACGGCATAAAAAAAGACGTCGCAAGAGCGTACGAACTTTACGGTTTAGCCTGTGATTACGGCTCTATAGGCGCTTGCGCCGAGTTTAGACGACTCTATAAAGACAAAAAATAAGGATCCGCGATGTTTAAGAAAATTTATTTGGCTCTACTTTTAGTCGCTCTAGCGTCTGCGCAGACGGACTTTGAGATCGCTACGAAAAAATACCTACAGGACGCAAATAGCAAAAAAGCGGCATCGCTTTACGAAAAATCGTGCAAGAGCGATAAAAACGCCGTAAGCTGCTATATGGCGGCATCTATAAAATCGCTTGCTATTTACGATCAAGATAGCGCAGATGTGCAGCCGGAGATATTTTCGCAGGCCCTTGCGCTATATAAAAACGCCTGCGAGCTAGGCTACGCGCGAGGTTGCGAGGCGGCCGGCGATCTTTACGACGCGCCGACTTTGCAAGATGAAACCGGCACAGATGAAACAGGCGGCGAGAAGTCGGCTGAATTTTACGAAAAAGCCTGCGAGACAAAAAACGCAGATGCTTGCTTAAGAATAGCTAAAAAGTACGACGATGCCGCTAAATTTACCGATGCGCTAAAATATTATAAACTTGCTTGCGAGGCCGGAGAGGGCGAGGGCTGCTATAATGCGGCGGATATCTACGAATCAGGCGACGCAACGCCTAAAAACGATGCTCAAGCGGCTAAATTTTACGACCTAGCTTGCCAAAACGGCTTTAATCGAGGTTGCGTTAAATTTAAAAAACTTAGCAAATAGGAGGGCGGATTGAAAAAGATTGTTTTAACGGCGATTTTAGTAGCAGCGGCTTTTGGCGGGCATTTTGAGGAGGCTGCCAAACCACATATAAATGCGTACGATACCCAGCGCAGTATGGATTTGTTTGAAAAGTCGTGCAGTAGCGATAAAAACGGCGCAGGCTGCTATTTGGCGGCGTTTTTGGGCGAACAAAACGGCAAATTTAGCGACGAGGACGGCGGCAAAAAAGCGTTTGCCCTATATGAAAAAGCTTGCAAGCTCGGCGATATGGACGGATGTGCGGCCGTAGCGGGGGCTTACGACGGTAACGCGCTATGGGGCGTAGTCGAGTCGGATTATGAAAAGGCGGCGGGACTTTACGAAAAAGCAAGCGAGGGCGGAGGCGGCGAGGCGTGCGTGAGAGCGGCCGCGCACGGTAACGGCGAATACGGCGGCACAAAAGACCCGCAAAAAGCTCGCAAATACTACGAACTAGCTTGCCACTACAAAGACGCACAGGGCTGTTACGCTCTAGCTAGCGGACATGAAAAGGGGGATCAAGGCGTAAAAGACGATAAAAAGGCGATGGAGCTTTACGGCCTTTCTTGCGACTATGGATACGATATGGGCTGCGCGAAATTTAGGGAATTTGTTAAAAAATCAAAGTAAATTTTAGCCTCGCTCGCTCTTATCTAATCAGCCCTCGAGCGAGGCTGGATTTGCCGTGCCATATTTGGCTACCGGCGGATGCTACTTGAAATTTTACCGACTTTACTTTACGAGCGGTTATTTTATAGATTTTATTTAAATTTTACCAACTTAAACTGCTTGCTTGCATTATCCAAATTTATCCCCTTTTTGCGCAAAAAATACTCTTTTAGCTCCTTGTAATCGTCGTTTGTAGGGATCAAAATATTTATTATCGTGCCGTCTTTTTTGGAAAAAATAGCAAGCATATTATAAACTGTGCAGGATTTTAGCCCGCCCAATCTAAAATGAAAAATAGTCTGTGGGGTAAGTCCGATAAAAAATAAGAAGATAAAAAACGCACAAATCTCAAAAATATTCACACCCATCACGTCGCAATAGTTTTTAAGCGCCAAAAGCACGAAAACTAGGCCGATGAAAACGATGTTTTTATTGGCCTCGATCTGATACAAATCATCCGTGATATCAAATGTTTTTCTTAAGTCCGCGATCTGGTCAAGCTTAATTTCTTTTATGGTTTTATCTCCGATTTGCTGTTTTACGGCGCCGTTTTCAAAGATGAAATAGCCGTTTTTAGGCGCACTTAACGCTTCTTTAAACGTAGGCTTTAAAACTATGATGGTAATAATGGAGTTAAATAAAATTCTATCCAAACTCATCAAAGAAAAAATCAAGGAAATCAAGATAATGATGGCAACGAGCGCGAGGGTTAAGACGGCTGAAAATAGGCTCAAATTTTGTTTATAATCCTTGATGATTATCGGCTCTTTGTCGTAATCCCTCGCAAATTTCTTTGAGCCAGGATTTGTCAAATTTGGATTGTGAGGAT
>CAUSIL010000106.1:0-7025 GCA_963531395.1 uncultured Campylobacter sp. | reverse complement strand
AAACTAAAAGCTTACCGGCTAAGCCGACAAATTTTGTCGCAAGCGCTAAATCAAATTTATCCCAAACTCCGTCTTTGCCGTAGCTACGCCCACTACGGCGCTGTTTTCGTAGCCGGCGCCCTTTAGCCGGGATAAAGCCGAATTTGCCTCGCTTTGCGGCACGGCTAGCAAAAGTCCGCCCGACGTCTGCGCGTCGTAAAGCAAGATATCGGCCTCGCCGCAGACGAATTTACTCGCAAATTCGCGGTTTTTGTAGCTGCCCTCGGGGATGATACCCATATCGGCAAACTCGCGCGCGACCGCTATCACGGGTACGTTACCCGCGTAAATTTCAAAGCTAATTTTATCGTTTAGCATTTCGCTTAGATGTCCTAAAAAACCAAATCCCGTAACATCGGTCGCCGCCGTTACGTTTATACCTTTTAGCGCGTCCACGGCATAAAAATTTAGCTGCCGCATCGTCTCTACCGCCTGCTTTATCTGCGCCGAATTTAGCAGATCGGCCTTTATCGCCGTGCTTAAAACGCCCGTTCCTAGCGGCTTTGTGAGTATAAGCACGTCGCCCTCGCGCGCGGAGTTATTAGACCAAAAGGAGTTTGGCGAAACAACGCCCGTGACGCTAAGACCGTAATACATCTGCTGCGTCTCTATCGTGTGTCCGCCCACGATCACGCCGCCGCACTCGGCGACCTTATCCAGTCCGCCGCGCAAAATTTCGCCCAAAATTTCGCCGCTTAGGTTGCAGCTGTCAAAGCCGACGATATTTAGCGCGTTTAGCACGCGCCCACCCATCGCAAACACGTCGCTTAGGCTGTTTGCGGCCGCGATCTGGCCGAATATAAACGGATCGTCTACCACCGGCGTGATAAAGTCCAGCGTCTGAACGAGCGCGATGTCGTCCGTGATCTTAAAGACGCTCGCGTCTTCGTTCGTGCCGATGTTTGAGAGCAAATTTGGGTGAGCTAAATTTAAATCGCCGATAGTTTTGTGTAGACCCGACGGGTCAAGCTTGGCCGCTCAACCCGCCGCTTTGACGAATTTGGTTAGACGTTTGTCGTTGTAAATCATAGTTTGATTTGCTCGTGAGAAGTTAAAATTTGCATGATTTCGTAGGCATTTGATATCTCTCCGACGCTTAAATCGCCGATGAGTTTATACGCCTCTAGGCAGCTGCCGCAGCTTAAAATTTTAATGCCCGCAGCCTCTAGATCCTTAAGCGGTTTAAAGCTCGCATGCGCGCGGTTCGTAGTCATTTTAACGGCATTATTTACGCAGATTACGTATTCGGGTTTATTTTCTACCTGCAAAAGCGCACCTAAAAATTTAGCCAGCAAATTAACCCCTACGTCGCCGCTACCGGCGCGCTCTTCATTTAGATAAAGGGCTGTTTTTTTAGCCTTTGGCGTGATCTCGCAGACGAATTCGTCAAAATTTGCTAACTCAAGCTTTGATTCGCCCTTAACGGCGGTGATTTTAGTTTCGGCGCCGTTTTGTTCTACGCTAAATTCGACGTTTTGATTTTTTAAAAAACGGCTAATGTTTTCTTTTGGAGCGATAGAATTTACTAAAATCTCAAGCTTTTCGCCGACTTTTAGGCTCTCAAGCGCATTTTTGGTCCTTATAACGGGTTCCGGACAAGCTAAATTTCTACAATCGATTTGCATTGATTTTTCCTTAAAATTTATTACTCTTCAACCTGAAGTCTAAGGAGAGATTTTATCTAAAAGATTTTAAATTTTGTATAAAAAGGCGAATTTCAGCCTAGGCTTTAAAATAAAAAAGGAGAAAAACTTCTCCTTTTTTATTATTTTAATTTCGCGTAAGTTTTTTCGTATTCAGATACGGGGATTTTATTTTTAGAGATGAGTTCCTGATACCAGTAGTGGTGTAGTACGTAAACTTCTTCCTCTTCTTTATATCCCGTTACCATCGACCAGATAGCGCCGTGTATCGCGATGGCAGCCATATATATGTGTACTAGGAAAAATACGGCGCAAACTATACCAAGTACATTGTGAATAAGCGCAGAAGCTCTTAAAACTTCGATTTGCGATACGCCTAGCCAAGTAGCGACGTCAGGCGTTTTAAAATCTAAGAAAAACATCGCTGCGCCGGTTAGTATCATCACGATACCGCCGGGGATTGCTACCCAGTACCATGCTTTTTGACCGGCGTTAAATTTACCTGCAGGCACCGGTCGTTTAACTTTTGAGAGATACCCACCTACAATAAGCATCCATCTGATGTCGTAGATCGTCGGTAGCATTCTTTTCGTCCAAGCTATCAGCATCGGCAATACGGATACCGCAAATATAATAGTAGCTAACCCGTGGATGTTTTTACAAAATCTAACGAAAGTCCCGCCGCCAAATTCCGCACCCCACATCATGATGATACCGGTCGGTACCAGCACTATCCACGAGATCGCGGCTAGCCCGTGAGCTACGCGCTCTATTACGCTAAATGCATAGACTTTGTTCCCGTCGTGGCTAAAATGCTTTGGCCCGATAATCAAAAAGTGCAAAGCAAATGCCCCAATCACGGCTAAAATCAGCGACAAAACGGCTATAGCGAAGTAGTCGTTACCCTGAATAAACGTAAAAATCGGCCCCAAACCGTCTTCGTAAGGCTTGATGTTTTCGATTCTACCGGCAGCCCAGACATTGCTCTGATACTGGTTGGTGCTAGGACTCGCCTCGATAGCGAAGGCCCAACAGGCGACAACCGAAAGCAAACTCAAAATTCTCGTCATGCTATCTCCCTTGTTTTTTGTTCGTCCGCTCAAAGCCGCACGTAATTCGGCATCCAGCCAAAAGCTAAAATTTTGCGGATTTTCGTGAAATTATATCAAAAAATAGCGTAATGCAAGCTTAGCGCCGAAGTACCGCTTTTTTAGGCGGTTGTGGCGTATTTTTATCAAAATTGGGGGCAAATTTATAATCAGCCATATTAATTCATTCATATAAGCTAGATTTTATTTATATTAAATTTAACTTCGTTTGCGATTAAATTTGCGGCAAATTCGGCGGCTGATAAGCTAAATTTTAAATTTAGCGCTAAAAAGGCGCAGGCTTATGAGGCCCGCACGCGAGGAGGGAGTAAGTCAAATAAAAGATCGCCGCAAAATTTAATTTACAGCCCAAACGGCGCCAAAAAATATCAAATTTACACCCTAAAGGGTACGGTTCCCGGCATCAAATTTAGTTTCGCCTCTCATACTCTTCAAAACCGAATTCCCGCACGGTTACAAGCTCGCCGTTTTCTTTTAAAAGCAGCAAATCAGGCAGTTTTATGCCGTTAAAGGTCGTGTTTTTCACGATCGTGTAGTGGATCTGGTCCTCAAATATCACCTTATCGCCCACGTTTAGCGGCGCGTCAAATTTATACTCCGGTTCGCCAGCGTCAACCCCCACGATATCGCCCGCTAGACAGGTATTTCCCCCGAAACGGTAGCTAAATTTACCGCCTTTGCTCTCGCCTCGCACCGCCGGTCGGTACGGCATCAGCACAGTATCTGGCATATGCGCCTCGGCCGAGACGTCTAGGATAGCTATGGTTTTTTCGTTTTGCACAAAATCAAGCACCGAAGCGACTAAAAATCCCGTCTGCCAGCCCACCGCTTCGCCGGGCTCGATATAGACTTCGACGCCGTATTTTGCGCGGAAACTTTTGATCAAATTTATGAGCAGATCCACGTCGTAGCCCTCTTTTGTCACGTGATGTCCGCCGCCGAAATTTACCCACTTCATGCGCGGGATAAACTCGCCGAATTTCTCCTCAAACGCCATCAGCACGGTCTCCAGACTCTGCGCGCTCTCCTCGCAAAGCGCGTGAAAATGCAGTCCCGTGATACCCTCAAGCGCGTCTGCGTCAAAATTTGCGCGAGTGATGCCTAGGCGGCTATACCTGCCGCACGGGTTATAAGCGTCAGTCGGCGCGACGGAGAGTTCCTGATTGACGCGAAGGCCGCAGGTAACGCCAGCGGCTAGGGCTTTTTGCTTAAATTTCGCCCACTGAGCAAAGGAGTTAAAAACCACGTGTTTTGAGAGCGCTAGCACCTCATCTATGTCCTCGTCTTTAAAAGCGGGCGAATACGTGTGGATCTCGCCGCGAGCGTATTTTGCGGCAAATTTAGCCTCGTGCAGGCCGCTGCAAGTCGCGCCGTCTAGGTATTCGCCGACAAGCCCCATCACGCCGCTAAATGCAAAGCCTTTTAGGGCGACTAGCACCTTCGCGCCGCTTTCATCCTTGACACGTTTTAAAATTTCTAAATTTTTGCGCACCTTGGCCTCTTCGCAGACGTAGGCGGGCGTTTTTATTTTGCTTAATATTTCGTTCATTACGGCTCTTTCGTTAAAAATTTGGCGTAAGTATATCTAAATATTTTTTTAAGTAAAATCAAGAAAAAAATTTAATTTTAAAGGCGAATTTATGGTAGAAATCGAGTTTTTGGGCCCGATAAAGATGCATAATTTAAAGCTAGAAGCGGGAAATTTAAGCGAAGTGAAAGAAAAACTAGGCGAATACGCGCAGCTTAAAGAGTGGCTAAAAATCTGCGCCGTCGCCGTAAATGACGAGATCGCGAGCTCTCTTGACGCGCCGCTAAAAGACGGTGATAAAATTTCCATTTTACCGCCGGTTTGCGGAGGTTAATATGCAGATTTTTGAAGGAAGCCTAGACGCTAAAGCGATCACAAACGCCTGGTACGACGAGTTTAAAGACAAAAACTGCGGCGCGCTCATCACGTTTACGGGCATCGTGCGCGAGGAAGGCGGCATAAACGCGCTTAGCTTTGATATCTACGAGCCGATCCTGCGCAAATGGCTAGCGGGCTGGGAGCAAAAGGCGAAGGATCTGGGCGCATACGTGCTTTTTGCGCATTCGCGAGGCGACGTGCCGGTACACGAGAGCTCCTACGTCGCAGGCGTCGTGAGTCCGCAAAGAAAGGTCGCCTTGCGGCTGATAAACGAATTTGTAGAGGACTTTAAAGCTAACGCGCCGATCTGGAAATACGACGTCGTGGGAGGCGAGCGCATCTACGCAAAAGAGCGCAGCCAAGCGATCAAAGGCGCCGGACTTTTAGGCTAAATTTACTTGGCTCGGCTTTGATATACTCGCCGAGCAAATTTGACGGCTTTTTAGATAAAAGCTTTATCTTTTGCGGGCTAGAACATGACGTTTTAGCCCGCTTTTACTCCCGATCGCCATCAAATTCGGCAAATTTCGGCTCGCTTTTTATATAAATCAAATTTGAAAATTCGACATTTCGTCTTTCTCCCACCGAGACCCGCACCGCGAAAACCTAAATTCGGTTTTTAAACTTAAAGTAGTTAAATTTGTAAATTTAGCAAGATATACAACAAATATTCAAGACAGAATAGGCGTAGTTTAAATAATTTTTTCTTACCCGCAAGGGCGCGGACTCGTCGTCCGTAACCGAAGCGGGTATAGAAAAAATTACTCTAAAATCCATAGTTTATGGGGAATCAAGCGGCTTTTTTGTGAAAAAATCCCACATAAACCGCAAAAACAAACCCTATCGTCACCGCCCACGGAGCCGCCGCCGTTATACCGCTCGGCGAGCTAGCGAGCAAGAAGTTATGCGCTACGGCCGCGCCTGCCGCCATACCGATGACGAAGATTACCGAGCTTAGATTGCCCGTGCCCATTTGCACGAGATGCTTGCCCGGGCAGCCTTCGCTCAGGCTAAAGCAAAGCCCTGCTAGCGTCATGCTAAGGAAGTTCCAAACCACGTCATTGTGCGCGATAGGCTGGCCTTCAAAGCCGAATTTATACTGCCCGAGCGCTAAATTTACGATGCTGGCAAAGACCACGATGCTGATGATCCCCGTAAACATCGAAAAATCCTTTTTAAAAAGCCTGCCAAACGCCCCGACGCTGCAAAATTTGCTTTTGTGCATTAGCGCGCCCACGACGATACTAAAACCAAGCGAGATCAGGATAGGAGCGTGCATGGAACCCGGACCTTTTGCGGAGCTAAAAAGAGCGCCGTTTTCGCCGAGCTTTAGTCCAAACGCAAGCGCGGCAAGCAGCAAAATACCCATAACCGTCGGCAAAACGCCTATCGCGGCCTGAGTTTTAGTCTCGTGCGTGAGGCCATAGCCGAGCTTTTTGAAAAATACGCCCGCGCACACGCCCGCAAAAATACCGACGACTCCAGCAACCGCCGTCATATCGCCGCCGCCAAGACGCAAAAACGCCCTCCACGGGCAGCCCAAAAACACAAGGCAGCCGATCATCGCGAAAAATCCTAGAAAAAAGCGCACGAAAGGCGACGAACCCGTAGTCGCGCTAAACTCCTTCGTCCAAAGCACGCTAGCTAAAAAGCCGCCCAAAATAAGCCCGATGATCTCCGGGCGCACGTACTGAAGGGCACCCGCGCGGTGAAAGCCGAGCGCTCCCGCCGTAACGCGTAAAAAGCAAGCCGCACAAACGCCCATGTTGCCAGGGTTGCCGAAATACACAAGTAGCGCGCCTAAAGCGCCGAGCGCCGCACCTGAAACGATAAACCATTTTGAATTTGAAAAATTCATGAAGTATCCTTTGAAAAGGTAAAATCGACCCGATTTCTTAGGCTATATTTTACTTATCTTAAAATAAAGGATTAATAAAATTTGGCAAGGATTTAATCAAATTCGGCGAAATTTTTAAAACCCCTAGATCATAAAATGCACGCATACAGATTTAATAGAAATTAATCAAAAGGCAGCGCTGTCAAATTTATATCCGAGGTAATTTTTAAGATAATAAACCGCTAAATTTATTGCCGTAAGATTATCTTGCTAAACAACTATAACTAAATCTCAAATATCAGATTTAACAAAGAAATTTAGCGTTATGATCAAAAACGATTTGCCGACGACGATTTATTTTTCTAGCTTTTTGTAGCAAAATGAGCTTGTTTTAATGTCTGCGTAGCCACGTACCTCTGCTGCCGCGGACATTTACAATTTGACAATCTCGCAAAAGCCGTAAATGGGCAAAGCAAAGACGCCTGTCTTTT
>CAUSIL010000105.1:0-7033 GCA_963531395.1 uncultured Campylobacter sp. | reverse complement strand
GGATATGGACTACGACGAACCTAGGGACGAATTTTTGATCTGGATAAGGAGGCTTTGGGAGTAAAATCAGGCGCTAGTTCGGCGGAGTTTTAGCCTTTGCAGATACGAAAGGCGGGTCTTTGGCGCTTTAATACGCCTTAAAAATACGCCTAAATTCGGCCGTAAATTTAACGCTCGGACGCGCAAAAACAAAGCCGCAGCGAAACGCAAATTTGGATTTAATCTAGCAAAGCCGCAAAAATCCATAAGACGCCCTGTTAATCCGCGCCTGATTAACCGCGAAAAAGGCGGCGCAAAACGGCCAAATTTACGGGCACCCATCCTAGTTTTTTTAAATTTAGAGCGACTAAATTTAATGCCGGAGAGCGCTTCTTGCTAACCCTAGCGCTTGGCTTAATCTCGCAAATTTAAACGACTCAAAACAAATCCAAAAATCCGCAACCAAGCGCAAATCTCGCCCTGTCTCGCTAGACCCGCAAACTCCTAGCCGCCGAGCCGGCCTGTTTACCTTTTGCTAGTTTTATCCTTGCGTATAAATGCCCCTTGCTTAAGCAGTTGCTTTATTAAGGCTATCTTGTGCAATAAATTTAGCACTTCTTAGGCTCGGCTGCAAATTTATCCAAAAGGGCTTTTTATAACCGCACGCTGAGCTTTCGCAAATGTCATTTAAAGCGCCCTTGTTTCTTCAAAGCTATATTTTGTCGGCGCCTAAATTCTCGCAAATGCTTCGCGCCTCACGGCAAGCACTAAACGGTATCTTGTCTAAGATTTCAAAGTTGTTTTATCTACTAAAAAGCAGTCTTACGAAGCATAAATATAAAATCGCCGTTTATAAAACGACTTCAACCGCGTAAATATCGTCAAATTTGACCCTCGTTTTTACTACGGTTAGGCTTTTATCCATCAAATTTACGTTTGAAACCAGTCCCTCTATACTCACGTAGCCCTGCCCGTCGTGGTATGTGATTTTTACCTTGTCGGCGGGTTTTAGTTTGCTTATTTTGTTTAGGATCTCTTCTATCTTAGACTCGTCTAGGTCTAGCTTTTCGCTCTTTTCTCGCTCCTGCGCTTTTAGGGCTTTTTCTAGGGTTGAAAGAGGGTTAAACGAACTAAAGATTTTGGCTCTGTCCTTATTCACCGCTTTTGTGCCCTCCTATCTTTTTGTTTCTATCTCGTCCGGTGGCCTCCGGTAGCAGGTCGATGGCCCTTAGGATGGAGTTTTTGCCGTATTTTTCTTTTATCTTGTTTAGTGTTTTTAGCACCGTTTTTTCTTTTGCGTTTTCTTCTTCAAAGAGGCTTCTTTCGGTTTTGCTTTCCTTTACGACGTCGTTTGCCGATATGCCGATTTGCCTGATGAGACCTGCGTTTTTTATCTTTTTTAGATATAGCTCCTGCGCTGCATCCATGAGTACGCTAGCGATATTGCTCGGGGTTTTAAACCTTACCGTGGCTCTCTGCGCAGGTTCGTTTTTGTCGGCGAATTTGATATTTATCGTGAGCCCGCTAGCTCGCACCTCTTCGTTTATCATCTTTAGAGCTAGCCTATCGGTCATCTCTTTTAGCACGATTAGAGCCTCTAGCCTCTCATAGTCTCTAGGTAAAATTTCAGAGCTAAAGTATGATTTGATTGAGGGTTTATAGGCCTTGATGTCGGCTATAGTGGTGGGCTCGGTACCGTTTGCGTGATCTAGCGCGATATAGGCATCGATGCCAAACACTCTTTCAAGTAGACTAAATGGCGCGTTTGCCATATCTTTCATACAAAATATCCCGTATCGCTCGAGCTTAGCCATAGTTTGCTTGCCTATGCGCCAAAAATCATTTAGTGGCTGATGCGTCCAGAGCTTTTCTTTATAGAGCACTTCATCTAAAAAGGCGATATTATCCTCGCTGTGTTTAGCTAGGATGTCAAGTGCGATTTTGGCTAGGTATAGATTCGTCCCCATACCGCAGGTGGGCGTTACGCCCGTAGTCTTTAGGATGTCGTCCATTATCATCTTTGCCATGGCTCTAGCTTCTAGTTTATAAAATTTTAGATACGAGGTGAGATCGATAAACGCCTCGTCGATGGAGTAAACGTAGATGTCCTCTTTGGCGACGTATTTTAGGTAGATGCCGTAAATTTTAGCCGCGTAGTCGATGTAAAACTGCATCCTGGGCGGAGCGATTATATATTTGATATTTTTAGGTATTTCAAACAGCCTGCATCTGTTTTTTACGCCAAGCGCCTTTAGAGCGGGACTAACGGCCAAGCACACGCTGCCCTCGCCTCTGGCGGCGTCTGCGACGACTAAATTTGCCTCAAAGGGATCAAGCCCTCGCTCCACGCACTCGACCGAGGCGTAGAAGGACTTTAGATCGATGACGGCGTAGGCTGGAGTTTGGGTTTTCATGGGTGATTAAATTTGCTAGCGCGCTAGGCGGAGTTAGAGAGTGGTTGGGCGGGCCAAATTTGACTCTGCCGCCGCAAATGCTTTTAATTTTAGCCTAAAACGCATCGTCGATAGCTTGGCAGATGATATGCCCTATCATGATATGCATCTCTTGGATACGCGGCGTATCATTTGACGGTACGACCAAATTTAGCTCGCAAAGCTCGTTCATAGCGCCTCCCGTGCGGCCGCTTAGTCCGATCGTTTTGATACCGATTTTTCGCGCTAGCTCGAGCGCTTTTATCACGTTGCTGCTGTTTCCGCTAGTAGAGATCGCTATGAGCAGATCGCCCTCGCGGCCCAGAGCCTCTAGCTGACGCGAGAAAACAAACTCGTATCCGTAGTCGTTGCCGATCGCCGTGAGCGCGGAAGTATCGGTCGTTAGAGCTATGCCAGCTAGCGCGCCACGCTCGGTTTTATAGCGACCCGTTAGTTCGGCTGCGATGTGCTGCGCGTCTGCAGCACTTCCGCCGTTTCCGCAAAGTAAAATTTTACCGCCCGCCTTTAGCGTCGCTACCGCCGTTTCGCAGGCTTTTTTGATATTAGCTTCCAGCGCAAACGTCGCCTTTATCGTGGCTAGATGCCCCTCTAGCTCGCTTTTTATCATATCTTCAGTCTTCATTTTTTATCCTTTTTATCGTCGCGCTCGTGCTTTTGCCCGCTATGAACTCCACCAGCCGCACGTCTTTTACCACGCTGCTGCCGACGACTTCTTTACCTTCATAGTCCGCACCCTTTACGAGCACGTCGGGACGCAGCTTTTCGATCAAATTTAGAGGCGTTAGCTCGTCAAATATCGTCACGTAATCAACCGCCCCCAGAGCCGCCAGCACGGTAGCGCGGTCGGCCTGCGCGTTTACGGGGCGAGCGTCGCCTTTTAGCGCGCGTACCGAGGCGTCCGAGTTTAGCCCGACGACTAGTATATCGCCGAATTCCCGCGCCTTAGCTAGATAGCTCACGTGCCCCGCGTGCAGGATATCAAAGCAGCCGTTTGTAAAAACCAGCCGCTTTTCGCCGCGGTTAGCCAGCGTCGCGGCTAGTTCGTCCGCGCTTTTGATTTTCTCCTCGAAACCGGCCGCATTTTTACGGCGTACGAGTTCGTTTATCTCCTCAAAGCTAGCCGTTGCCGAGCCGACCTTAGCCACGACGACCGCGGCGGCTAAATTTGCCGTCTCGATCGCCTTTTTGATACCCTCTCCCGCGCCCAGCATCACGCCAAGCGTCGCTAGCACCGTATCTCCCGCGCCCGTGACGTCAAAAACCTCTTTTGCCAGAGCGGGAAATTTAACCGCCTGCCCGTCCTCCAAAAGCGCAATGCCCTCCTCTGAAATCGTGATTAGCGAATGTGTCAAATTTAGCTCGTTTTTTAGCAAATTTAGCGCGGTAAAAAGCTGCTCGTCGTTTTCTATTTTAAAACCCACGGCCTCGCCCGCTTCTTTTTTATTTGGCGTTAGTAGCGTAGCGCCCTTGTACTTCGAGTAGTCTGCGCCCTTTGGATCGATTAGCACCGGTTTGCCCGCATCCGCGCAGGCTTTTATCAGCTTTTGACACAGCGCAGGTGTCAGCACGCCCTTGCCGTAGTCAGACAGTAGCGCGACGTCATAGCCCTCTAGCGCGCGGGCGAAATTTGCCGCCAGCTCATCCTCGCACGTTACGGCCTCGACGCTTTCTTTGTCGATACGCACGACTTGCTGATGCGTCGCCATCACGCGGCTTTTTATCGAGCTCGTACGTCCCTTTTCTCTTTTTATAAACTCAGCCCTAGCGCCCTGCTCGCACAATATCCGCTCTATCTCGTCGCCCGTCTCGTCGTCTCCAAGCACGCTCATGACGCCCACTTTTGCGCCTAGCGAGAGCAAATTTAGCACCACATTGCCCGCTCCGCCTAGGCGTTTGGTTTCGTTTTTTATCTTTACCACCTGCACGGGAGCTTCGGGCGAGATACGCTCGCAGCTGCCCCAGATGTAGTGATCGAGCATCAGATCGCCCACAACCAAAGCACGTACTTCACGCATTTATCTCTTCCTCATATATCCTTTTTATCTCGGCCGCGTAGTCTTTTATGCCCTCTTCCAGGCTAAATTTAGGCTCGTATCCCAGCGCCTTTTTAGTCGGCTCGATGTCAGCTTGCGTATGGAACTGATATGAGCGCGCATACGGATTTGGGATGTATTCGCAAGGCAAATTTGACCCCAGCTCGCGCTGCAAGATATCCACGATCTCTTGAAAGCTTCTTGCTATGCCGGTAGCCGCGTTATACACGCCGCTTGGTGCGTTTAGAGCGAGCAGGTTTGCCTGCACGATGTCTTTTATATAGACGAAGTCGCGCTTGATTTTGTCGCTACCCTCAAAGAGGCGCGGATTTTTACCGCTCAAAATTTGTAGACCAAACTGCAGCACCATCGAGGCGGTTTTGTTTTTATAAAACTCCCTTGTGCCGTAGACGTTAAAGTATCTCAGCCCCACGACCGCAACGCCTCTTTTAGCATATTTTCGTCCCAGATCGTCCATTTTTAGCTTTGAAAAGCCGTAGACGTTATTTGGCGCTTCGCATTCGCCGACTCTTTGCGGGCTTTTTGCGTTGCCGTATGTGGCGCCCGAGCTCGCGTATATCATGCGCGCGCCCGTTTTTTCGCAGACATCTAGCAGGTCTTTAAAGCTATTTAGATTAGTTCTCATTAGCTCACCTTGCTCGGTTACCGTGGTATCCGAGATCGCCGCCTCGTGAAATATCGCGTCGGGGGCAAATTTTTCGATCATAGCTAGCGTCTTTGCGCAGTTTATGTCGCCCTCGTAAATTTCGCCCGAAAAGCCGAGCAAATTTTTAAAATGCCCGAAGCTTTTTAGATTGCCGTTGCTAAATTTCTCGTCGCTTCTAAATTTATCCACGGCGAGCACTTCTACGTCTTTTAAATTTTCATCGAAATAATGCGCCAAATTTGAGCCGATGAAGCCTGCTGCACCCGTTATCGCGACTCTTTTTATATCTTTCATATTTTTCCTTCTTTTTTTAAAAACTCCAGCGCGTCCGCCACGCTTTTTAGACTGTCGCCGAGTTTTAAATTTATCCCGACGCCGGCACTCTGCCCGGCCTGCACGTCGCTATCCTTGTCGCCTATCATGATTGAGCGCGCAAGGTCGATATTTAGCTCGTTTGCGGCATTTAGCAGCATGCCTGGCTTTGGTTTGCGGCAACCGCAAAGAGCCTCCGGCGCATGCGGGCAAAAGTAAATTTTCTCTATCTTTACGCCCTCTTTTTCAAACTCGCCCAGCATAAATTTGCAAAACTCGTCAAACTGCTCCAGCGTGTAGTAGCCTCGTCCGATGCCTGATTGATTCGTCACCACGACTAGCGCGTAGCCAGCCTTGGCAAACTCTCTCAAAGCAGCGAAAATGCCATCTTTAAAAACGAAATCCTCGCGCCTATAAACATAGCCCGCATCCTCGTTTATCACGCCGTCGCGATCAAGAAATAGCGCCTTTTGCGGCTGCGTTTTAAGCTTTGTTTTATCCATGGCGAAAATTATACAAAAAAAATCTAAATTTAACCGAAAATCGCCGCCGGCGTCGCGGTATAAACTAATATAAAAAAATAATGTAAAATTTAGCTTTTAAGACTATAATACGCCTGCAATTTTATCAAAAAGGATTGAAAATGAAAAAGCTTATCATTGTTTCAGGAGCTGCCGCATTGCTAGCGGGTAGCCTATTTGCCGCTGACGGCGCGACCCTTTACAACAAATGCAAAGCCTGTCACGGAGCCAAAGCCGAAAAAATGTATCTAAACAAAGTTCCTGCGCTTTCGTCTCTTTCTAAAGAAGAGATCGCTGAGGCTTTAAAAGGTTACAAAGAGGGTAGCTTGGATAAATTTAAGTCTTCTGCAATGATGAAACCTCTAGCAAAAGGTCTTAGCGACGAGGATATCGCCGCTCTTTCAGAGTACATCCCTACTCTAAAATAATCCTTTCGGCGGAGTTTTTCCGCCGATTTTTCTCTCTTTGGCGCTTCGTTTTTGCAACTTTTTTATAATTTTTCTTTTAACTTTTTAAGATTATAATCTCGTCTAAATTTCTATCAAAAAGGACGAAAAATGAAAATCTATCACATCGCTACCGCCGTTTTGGCGCTAAATTTATCTCTACTTGCGGCCGACGGCGCAGCTATTTACAAAAAATGCGCAGCCTGTCACGGCGAAAAAGCGGAGGCAAAATACGCAAACAAAGTGCCTGCGCTAACTAGCATCAGCAAAGAAGATCGCATAAAAGCGCTACAAGGCTACAAAGACGGCTCAAACAACGCCTTTGGTATGGGCAAAGTCATGCAACTGCACGCCAAAAACCTAAGCAACGAGGATATGGCGGCTGTTAGCGAGTATATAGATAGCCTAAAATAAGCTTGCTGTTTAAGCTCGCAAATTTACCGCAAGCAGACAAAACAAGTAGCGGCAACCATTTGCGATAATCGCGAGAGATTGTTTCGGCGCAGGTTTTATTTACTCGCTTAAATCAGGCTTTAAATTTGATTTTATACTTGCATCGAGGCGCGAAAATCGACGGATAAATTTAATACCGCAATTTCGGGCTTAAGGTTAAATTTAGGGC
>CAUSIL010000104.1:0-7033 GCA_963531395.1 uncultured Campylobacter sp. | reverse complement strand
TATTAAAAGATGAAAATTATAAATATGAAAATTACTTCTTGTGGTTTGCTATTTTAGTTTTGATTGATGAGGTATTTTTGAAACTATACAAGAAGTATCTAGGGGTGGCACGACAATAAATTTTAAACTATCTCTAAAATCGCCGTGATATCTGCCATACCTTGCGTGTACATAGCTGACGTAACCAGAGCGTCCGCGCCTGTGCCGGCAAATTCCCTGACGTTTTTTAGATTTATTCCGCCGCTTGCGACTAGGGCTGCGTCTGGGGCGATTTTATCTCGTAGATCCACTGCTTGCTTTACGGCTTCCGGCGTAAATTTATCGCACTGCACGACGTCGGCGCCCGCCTTTAAAAGTGCTTCGCAATCATCTAAATTTTCGCATTCGATGGCTATTTTGCGCTCGGGAGCTTTTGCTTTAAGTGTTGGAATTTGAACCAAAAATTCCTCGTACGAGCCATAAGCCTTGATGTGATTTTTAAAAAACAGCACGCTATCGCTCAAATTTAGCCTATGTATGCCGCAGCCGCCCTCAAGCACGGCCTTTAGGCAAAATTTCTTTGCAAACGGGAAACTCTTGCGCGTGGCTAGAATTTCGCATTTTGGATTTACGCTTTTTGCCGCCTCGTTTATCGCTCTTGCGTAGGTGGCGATCTTACAGGCGTACTCTAGGCAAATTTGCGCTAGTTTCCAGGCTTTATGTACGTTATCGTAGCTGCCGCCTATTTTTACGATCGGCTCTTTTGCGGCGGCGACGGCTGAGTTTGGGACGCAAATTTGCGCCTCGCAGTCAAGCAACTGCGCGATGCGAGCGGCAACGTCTACGCAGCTAACCGTCACGTCCTCGCGCGGCAGTATGGTTAAAACGGCATTTTTACGGATGCCTTGAAGCGAGGTTGTTAGATCAAAATAGGGCAGATCTTCGCCGATGTAGGCTAAAATTTCGGCGTCGCTAAGCTTTATCATCGCTTGCTAGCCTCTTTGCTTCGGCGTTTTTCTTATTTGCGTTTACGATCATATTTCGAAAAAAGCCGTTTTCGTAGAGGCCCGCGTGATATAGCGAAAAACCTATAAACGCGACGCCTGAGGCTATGTGCCACTTTTTAAAGCCGCCTTTGTTACGTCCGAGCATCCCCAAAGCTGTAACGCAAACAGCCGCTAAAGTGACGCTCATGCCGACCTTGGCGACTTTTCTATGGGTTTGTAAATTTAAAAGTTCCCCACCTATTTTCATTTTTTGCTCCAGCAAGAGGTATTTTTTATGCCGATACTCTCGGGGTCAAATTCCGGATTTAGACCTGCTTTTCTTTGCGATTCGTAGTCTTTTAGGGCTTTTATCATGACTTTTGAGAGCATGAAAATAGCAGTGATATTTATCGTAGCCATCGCAGCCATCGTGATGTCGGCGATATTCCACGCGATAGTTAGGTTCATCTGCGCCCCGACGAATATCATCGCGACTGCTGTAACCTTAAATGCCGTGGCGATTTTGTGATTTTTCGTGAGATATTTGATATTTGCCTGCGCGTAGTAATAGTTGCCGATCAGTGACGTGATAGCAAAAAGCACCACCGCAAGCGTCGTAAAGTGTAGCCCTATCTCGCCGAAGTACTCGCGCATCGCGGCCTGTACTAAAGGAAGAGCGGTGAGAGGCTCGCCGCTAACGCCGGTTTGCTTTGTGATATAAGCCTGCGAGAAAAGCACTATCATACCCGAAGCCACGCAGATCGTCATATCTATAAAAACCGCCATCGCCTGCACGAGTCCTTGCTTAACCGGGTGGCTCGTGTGGGCGGCGGCCGCCGCGTTTGGTGCAGAACCCATACCAGCTTCGTTTGAAAACAGTCCACGCTTGATACCGTAGACGATCACGCTGCCGGCAAATCCGCCAAATATCGCCTTAAAATCAAAGGCACTTTTTATAATCATATCAAAGACAGACGGGAGCTTGTCTAAATTTAAGCATATCGCGATAAATGCTAGCAAGATATAAGCAAGCGCCATAAAAGGTACGATATAGGAGCTAACTTTGCCGATGACGTGGCTCTTGCTAAAAAACATCACCGCCGCAAATGCGGTAAGGATAAGGCCGATACCCACGGGCAAGCCGCTATCGCTAAAGCTCGTAGCGCTCGCGCTTTGGTCGTAGTAAATTTGAAAGGCGGAGGTCATAGTGTAGCTTTGCAGGCCGTTAAATCCGTATGCGTAGGTGATGACGAGGATAACGGCAAAAAGCGTAGCTAGCCATTTAATCCCTAGGCCGTTTTTGATGTAGTATGCCGGGCCGCCTTTAAAGCCGAATACGTCTTTGGTCTTGTAAATTTGAGCTAGCGTACTCTCGGCAAATGCCGAAGCCGCGCCCAAAAAAGCCATCAAACACATCCAAAATAGCGCGCCCGGACCGCCTGCTACGATAGCGGCGGAGATTCCTGCGATATTTCCGATGCCCACGCGCGAAGCGGTGGAGATCATCAGCGCTTGAAAGGGCGTGAGGTGGTGCTTGTTGTATTTGTCTTTTTTCTCGACTAAAACCTTGCAGGCTTCAAAAAACATCCTAAACTGCACGAATCTAGTAATATAGCTAAAATAAATACAGGTAAGAACGAGCACGATAACCAAAAAATAGCCGTATAAAAAGTCGTTGGCTAGCGACATCTCGTCGTTCATAAATTTTAAAATTTTATCTATCAACCGTCATCCCTTCAAATTTATTTTGCGCCTATTTTGACGCCTTTCATCGAATTTGCCAGTAGTCCGATCGTCGTACCGTTGTGCAAAACGGCCGTGGCGATAGGGTTAAAGAGCCCAAACGTCGCGCCTGCTAGGATGAGCGAGTTTATACCGACGGTGGCGTTAAAATTCGTATTTATCAGCTTCATGGTTTTATTTGCTATGTCTTTTGCGACGGCGACGGAGCCGATGTCGTCTTTTAGCAGGCTTATGTCGGCAGTAGCTTTTGCTATGTCCGCGCCTCTTTGCATGCTGATGCCTACGTGAGCCTTGGTGAGGCTTGGCGCGTCGTTTATGCCGTCTCCGATAAAGGCTACTTTTTTACCCTCGGCCTTTAACTGCTCTATGATGCCTGCTTTATCGGTAGGCAAGCAGTTTGCATAGACTCTATCGATGCCTAGTTCGCTTGCTACTTGATCGGCTTTAGACTGCACGTCGCCCGTTAGCATGATGAGCTCTTTTACGCCCAGTTTTCGCAGTTTTGCTAGCGTCTGCGCGGCGTTTTCTCGCATAGTGTCGCGCATAGCGATTATGCCTAAAAGCTCTTTGTTGTAGCCTACGTATAGTAGCGTAAGTCCGCTATTTACCTCGTTTTTTATGATCTCTTCGTGCTTGCTAAACGAAATTTGCTCGTCGTCCTCTAAAAAATGCCGCGAACCGATCACGACCTCTTTGCCGCCTACGTAGGTTTTCACGCCGTGAGCGACGATAAACTCGACCTCGTCGTGATGGATGTGGTGAAAGCCTATCTCTCGCGCGGCCTTTACGATAGCCTCGGCTACCGGGTGGAAGTAGTGCTCCTCTGCGCTTGCGGTCAAATTTAGCAGCTGCGCTTCGCTAAATTCTTTTTTAAACGAGTGAACTTTGACGACGCTTAGGCTGCCGTGCGTTAGCGTACCCGTTTTATCAAAGACGAAAGTGTCGGCGCTTGCTAGCGCTTCGATAGATTTAGCGCCCTTTATCAGCACGCCGTTGCGGCCTGCTTTTGAGATGCTTGATTTAAAGGCGACGGGCGTGGCTAGCTTTAGCGCGCAGGAGTAATCCGCCTGCAAGACGCTAGCAACGCGCGTCATATCGCGGCTAAGCAGATACGAAACGCCGGCTAGGCTTAGCGTAACTGGCACTAGCTTGTCGGCTAGCCTCGTGGCTTTTAATCCGACGGAGGATTTTTCGTTTAGCGAGCTTTGGATGTATGATTTTATCCTCGCAGTCGCGCTCTCGGCAGCTATGCTCTCGGCCCAAATTTTTATGCGTCCGTCTTCTACGACCGTTCCGCTCATCACGCGGTCGCCGCGCTCTTTTTTGACCGGTTCTGCTTCGCCCGTCATCGAGACTTGATTTACGCTTGCGGTGCCTTCTACGATATAGCCGTCTATACCGATACTCTCGCCTGCGCCGACGACCACGATGTCGCCTACTTTGACGTCGGCGGTCGAGATCTTTTTGAGAGATTTTTCGCCGCTATTATTTATCTCGATCCAGACCTCTTCGATGTTTGGACGGGCTAGTTCTTTGATAAGATCGTCGCTGCGATGTACGGCGCTTTCTTCCATATATTCGCCGATCGTTAGCATGAGATTCGTGCTATTTGCGGCTAAAAAGTCGCGTCTAGCTAAGCTCACGCCGACAGCCGCGGCTTCAAGAGCCTTTGAGGTTACGCCCTCATTTACGGCTTCGCTTGCGCCTTCTTTTAGCAAAGGGGCTGCGGCAACGAGGCTAACTGCGGCCTTTACGCCATTACTGTTAATCAACGGAGTGAGAGCTAAAGCGGCTGCGGCTTTATAAATTTCAGCCTTGCTCGGCTCTTCTTTACGCTTGCTTAAATTTTTAATCGGTAAATTCTCGATAAAATCTTTAATCTCGTCTAAATTTGACTCAAAGCCGACCACGATGCTCTTGGCTTTTTTATTTACTCTGACGCTTTTTACGTATTTAAATTCGGAAATTTGCGCTTCCAAATGGCTCTCGTCGCAGTTTTCGCCTATGCGTTCACAGATAAACCTAGCGCGGTTTTTGGTTAGATGCGCGATGCGAACGTTATTTTTGGGAGTCAATTTCAGCCTTTACGTCTTCAAAGCGTTCTTTTAACTCCTCAAATCCGGCTTGAAGCAAATTTGACCCCTTTACGATAGCGGAAAATATCGCCTTTTGGGCATTTTCATTGGTTAGCAAGTAGGCTGCGACGCCGCCTATTAGCGCACCTTTTATGAAGCCCGCGGCATTAAAATTTGCGGGGATAAAGTCTTTTAGCGCATTATTTATGCTATTATCCAGCGCGCTTGGAGCGCCGGTAGTCTTTACCGTCGTAGTAGTCGTAGTCGTGCTACCGTCTTCATTTAGTTGATTTATGGTTTGCGTTTCGTTTATGTAAGGGTTTTTCATTTATCTTCCTCTAAAATTTTGATTATTTTTTCCGTAGCGATTACGCCGGCGATACCGACGGCAACGGTTGCCGCAGCCGCAAGATAGCGCGCCGAGACTAGTTTATTTGATGCGCTGATAGCGCACGCCGTGACGATGGCGCCTTGGATAGCGATTTTAGTCGTTTTGGCTAAGGCCTGCGTCTTGCTGACCTTGCCTTTTTTATAGTTTAGTATTTCTACGCCGCCGGCTGCCATCGCGCCGATTAGTGCGCCGCTTATTAAGTGGTCTGTCGGAAGTCTAGTGGTTGAAGTTAGCGCCATATTTTACCTTTTTTAGTGATTTCTGCCCAAATTTGCTTCGAGCGCGTTTGCGATACTGTCTGCCATCGCTTTAGTTTCCTCAGTCACGTTGGCTTCTGGCTTTAGTTCTTGAGGTTTTGCTTGTTCTTGTTCGGCTTTTACTACCGGTTTTTTAGCTTTTGGACCCGGTTTCTTTCTGCCTTGTTTTATAGTAGATGTTTTTTCTGCCGCTACTTCCTCGCTAGTACGCCTTTTGCGATTTTTTATTTCGCTTTTGACCTCTTCGGACGCTTTGGCAAATTTTTCCTCTGCATACTCTTTTACTTCGCTAGCCTTTTTTTGCGCATAGTCTTTTGCGTTTTGGGCAAACTCTTTGCCCTTATCTAGTCCGGTTTCAAGAGCCGATTTGATCTTTTCTTTATTGCCAAAAGCCGCGACGGCTAAACCACCCAAAATCGCGCCTGCGATAAACGGTAATGCCATTTTTTATCCTTTGTGTTAAATTTTATTCTTTATCTTTGTTTTTGTCTAAATTTTTACTTAGCATCATGCTAGCCAGTCCGCCTAGCGCCAGTCCGCCGAAAAATGAAAAATTCGGGTTATTTAAAAGCGCGACGACGTCGTCTTTGCCGCCCTGCCCGGAGCTTATGCACTCTAGCGTTTGGCTGATTTGATTAAAGCTACTTGAATCAAAAGCGTTTAAGATATTTTCGCTTTGATTTTGAGCCGTTTGCGCCTGCTCCTCTTGGGCGTTGCTAGCGCTTTGAAACTGCACCGATAAAATTTGAGCTAGCTTTGCTTTTAGAGCCGGTATGTATTCGTTATTTGACGTCGCCCAGAGCCTAAAGCAGACGTCTTTAAAGTTTTCGTCGCCAAGGCTATCGGTTAAATTTTCATAAAACGCATTTAACTCAAGCTCGTAGTTTAGGGCTTTTATAAAGCAAGCGTCAAGATCCTCGCACGCTAAAGCGTAAAAAACTTGCGGATCGGCCGGATCTGCATAAGGCTTTAAAAGCTCCAGTCCGCTTTGCCTAACGGCTAAAATTTGATCAAAAATTTCATCTTTTTTGCAGATGTTTTCGTAAAATTTTACCCCCTGCAACTCTAGTAAAAATACCGCATTTGCGGCTTGTTTTAGCTCTTCGTTCATCTTGCGCCGCCGGTAGCTTTTTGCGCTAGGTTGTTGATTAGAGCCGAGATCTCGTGTAAATTTTCGCCTTTTAGCAGATCGTCCCACATCTTTTTTGGGAAAATTTCATGGTCGTACTCTATCGTAGCCGAGCCGATTAGTTTGTTAAATTTGACGTTTTTTATGCCGTCTATTTGCTTTATCGTTTGGTCTATTTTTTCTAACGGCAAGCTGTCTGCTTCCTTTTTGATATCGCTGCTGACGCGGACTCTTAAACGGCCTGCGACGTGATGGATCGGCGTGAAATACGAAGCTATGCGTAAGACTAGTTCTGATGGTATATGTGGTACTGCACTCATGTTTCTCCTTTGTTTTTTGCGTATTATCGTTTTGCTACGCTTAAATTTAACTAAAAGTTTTTTGCATATCGTTATCAAATCATTTTTGATAAAAATGCTTAAAACGCTATTTGTTTTGGCATTTTGGGCAAAAACCGTATAAAATCATCGCGT